>PLSV01000379.1 GCA_003165235.1 Syntrophobacteraceae bacterium | reverse complement strand
GATACATCCAGGCGCAAACGCGCATAATCCAACTGCAGGTGTCATAGCCTGAGCGGGCACGGCAGCGGTGGTAGACACATTTGAAGGGAGGCGGGTCAATGCCCTCGAACAGCCCATTTTCGGTTAAGATTTCTGGATTGAGCGATCGTCATAAGGTGATCTTCTTCGGATGCACGCAGCGCGGGCTCCGTATGGTGACCTCCCTCGCCGTAACTTCCCCGATGATCTCCATGATTGTCAGGTTTTTTATTTAAATGATATTAAGATGTTAGGTTAATATTCCCCATCAAATCCATCGCGAAGTTCAACACCGATGCCTGTGTGAGGATACAAGATTTGCCCGCGCCCGTTTTTGAAGTAAACATAGACTTCCAGATTGTCCGGCGAACTTGGTATGCCTCCAATCCGAAAACTACCTTCAGGATATATTTCAATCTTGTCTATAAGCCGCCTGATTTCGTTCCGGAGGCGAAGACGGAGTTCGATCCGCTGTGGCCCTTGGAGAGTTTCCATGACACCCATGAGCTGTTTTAATCCTTCCAGGTGCTCTTGCATGGTCTGGCCGGCACTCGAAGCTATTTCGATTTCCCGTTGAATTCGTGGCAGGTCGTTCTCCAGGGTGGCTTTTTCTTCCCGAACAGCTTGGAGCCTTGGGCGAACTGACCGGCGGTGCTCACGGTCTTCGGTGTCTTCAATTTCGTCCATGAGGTTGGTTTCTTTCCTGGACAGGGTTGCAATCCGGGTTTCTGTCGCGCTCAGTTGCCCTTGGAAGGTTCTTAATCGAGATTCCGCTTCTTCACGCTCTGGCAATAAATCGGCTGGTTCAAGCCCTTTGCAACACTGAAGGACGGCACTTTCGACCGCGTCATATGGGACATAGTGGATTTCACACCCGGCTTTTCTTTTAGCGCGGGAGCAAAGGAGGTAAGTTTTATGATGTTGCATTCCATCACCACACCGACCACATTTGGCAATAAATGAAAACAAACTGTGGACTGCTCCGTTGCGACCGCCACGCGGGACCGAACCTAATCCATCTTTTGTCGGCTGATGGTTAGCTTCAAATGTAGCCTGGACAGCGTAGAACAAATCCTCGTCCACAATTTTGGGATAATAATTCGGGATGGCGGGACCTTCTGACTTATACTTATTTCCAATCCAACGACCAGGCTGACCTTCGCCAATTACAGCTCTATCTCGTAAGATCCTTTCCACATATCCGAGCCACCAACCGCATTCCTTTTTGTGGTACAGGCTGTAAGGTTTCCACGCAATAGTTTCGTCCTGGTTGAGTTCTCTCATTATTTGGGGTGGGCTTTTCTCTTTCCGACGCTCGCGGAAGATTCGCCGAACGATTTCAGCCCGGTCCTCGATGACTTCGTGATGCTTTCGGTCCTTGGCAAGTTTTAACCATCCTTTAGTTCTCCCAGTGAGTTTCGGTCCACCGTTTGCGGCTTGTTCACGCTTCTCTTTCCAGGCTTTAAGTCCCCGGATGGATTTGTGTTTACTTTCGTCGTGCGCGCGCATCATAATCAGGATGGACAGCATGAGGTCCATCGGATTTTCGTCTATACTTTGAACCGTGTATACCTTCTCGTCCATGGTCGTTACAACTGTAATCCCAGCATGAATAATCTGGAGAAATATCGCTTGTGCCTTAGAAACTGTATCCCGGCTCAAACGGTCGAAACTTTCAACAATGAGCGCACTGCCTTGTGGGATTTGTCCAGCCTTCACTTTTTCGAGAAATTCCCCTAACGCACCCTTTTCAAGGTGGTCTCCGTGAAAGGCTGATCTACCAAGGTCACGGAGTTTATTGTCCAGTACGTATCCATGTTCATCAGCCCACTTTTGGGAATCTTCGAGCTGCCTCCTTAAGCTGTCCCCTTTCCGCTGCTCCGGGGTGGAAAACCGGATATAGCTATACGCTGTTGGCTTTGACATCGCTAATCTCTCAGGGTCTCGTGATTTTTTACTCTTTCTAGATATTCTTTCATGGCCTGTTCCAGTAGTTCGCCAAGGGTAGTGTCGTTTCGCGCCGCGAGCACCTTAAACTCTCGCAATAGCTCCGTGTCGAGCTTCACTCCGGTCTGCCTCCGCTCCGGTTCTGTTTTAGTAGTCGGCATTTTCTACTCCTTTCTTTACTGGCCCCAAAGGCCTTTAATCTGTTTTTGAATGTCTTCAGCGGTCACATCCGCATAAATTTGCGTGGTCTGAACTGAAGCGTGGCCAAGTTGTTTTTGGAGCGCTCGCAAATCTTTCTCCTGGCGATAAAATTCGACAGCATAGCTATGACGGAGCGCATGGACGGACTTTTCGTTCTCGTAAAGACCAAGGGCTTTCAAGTGTTTCTTGACAAGGAACTGAATTGCCTGACTGCTCCATGGACCTCTTTGCCCGACAAACAGGTAATCGTCCGGGCCGGTCGGTTCGTTTCTGCTGGCTTTCCAAGCAATGAACTGTTTCAGGTGAGCCTTCAATGAACCTGGAATTTGAACAGTTCGAGACCTGGACCCTTTGCCGTCTCTCACAAACAAAGCGCTCTCACCGTAGCCGGATTTAACGTCGCCGCAACGGACGTTCGCCGCCTCACTTACACGTAGACCTGTACAGGTGAGGAGGCCAATAGCCATCCACTCTCGCACCGCTGTAACCTGATTTTTTTCGATGTCGAGAGTGGCTTGGTCTCGTACAGTGCGCCGGAGCAGCTTTATCTGCTGCTGGCTAAAGTACTTGATGCCGTCGATGTTTTGAATTTGGCGGGGAGGCTTCGAGCTGACTCTTTCCCGTGTGCCTGGAAATTGGATAACTCTACCTCTCTCAGTATCCATGACACCCTCCTTATGCTTTTCTGTTGAGTTTCCGTCCAAGTTCCCGACAGCGGAATAAGGCTTCGCGTTGTCCGGTTTCATGAGACTGAATAGATAAGCCGATTTAACTATTCAGTTCATGTATTCACATTATGTGTATAACATCCATTATGTGAGCGGCAAAGCGGAAAAGTGGCTTTGGGCTTGAATTTATAAACAAATTAGGCGGGGATGGTCGCCTCCAAGAGTACGTTTCCTTACACCCAGCGGAGGCAAAATATCTAGACCACCCGTCCGGTGCTCTAGACCCGCATCAGTTAGGGTTCAGGGATGACCGGAGCATGTCAGACCAAGAAGAAAGAATCAGTCCTCTATCTGGCAGCAACAGACCAAAGTAAATTCGAGTGATCGGGGCAACGCTCAGAATACGTTTGATGTGAGTTGGATAAGCTATGATAATCCAAGCGGTTCTGGTACTATGCGGTGTGTCATGCCTTAACTTCTCTTTGGTGATATGAACCGCGAGTGAGGAGGCTGTAAATGGCCCTGGTTGAATGCCCCGAATGCAAAAAGGAAATCTCCAGCCTAGCCACGGCTTGTCCTCACTGTGGGATGCCCATAAAAGGGGCAATCGCCTTCACACCGGCCCCGATAGAAACCATCCGAAGAGATGCCAGACGGCGGCATGGCATGCAGTTGGCAAGTGTAGTTTGCGTCGTATCAGCTTTCCTATTCTGCGCATGGTTTTACTTTACGCCGTATCTGGCGGTGAGGGGGATGAAATCCGCACTTGCTGCAAGAGACGCCGCTAGACTTTCCAGCTATGTCAATTTCCCATCACTCAAGGAGAGTTTGAAAGCAAACGTCAACGCCATGCTCGCCTCTGAAATTATGGAGAAGAAAGAAGCAAACCCATTCGGCGCAATTGGGACTGCTCTGGCGGCGGTAATCATCAATCCGATGATTGATGCATTTGTGACGCCAGAGAATTTGGCCACACTGATGAAAGGCTACGAGCCACGGCTTGGAGGGGATAGTACGCAACCACCTCTTGTAAAGGACAATACTTGGTCGTCTGATTTCGACGCCGGGGTGGAAATGTCGATGTCTTATGAAAGCTTTGATCGTTTTGTAGTTACAGTGAAGCAGAAAGGCGATGTAGGAGAACCTATTAGTTTTGTATTCAATCGCGATGGCACGTTCTCTTGGAAGCTATCCGCTCTGAGGTTGCCTACTGAAGGCAGAAGTAATAAATATTGGCAGGCTATCGACAGAAGTCTCAATTCAAACTCTTGCCCAAATCCCACTCAGGAACCCACTGTCAATACCGGTGGGACTTGGCAACCCGAAACATCCAAGGACAAAGAAGAAAATCAAATTCAAAGCGCCACAGTTCAGGCGGAAACAAGCCAACCATCGCTCCCGCTAGCCCATGAACAAATGCCCGAAACTCAATCTGAGAGTAGGGAACAGACGGAGCCGCTTGAGCTTGTCTACCCCGGCCCTATGGCTGATTTTTTCATCGCGGACGGAGACATTGAAAAAAACACGGAACCGTTTGTCTCATCTGGCAGCTTCAGCGTCGAACTGCATTCGGTATACAAAGGGCAAGCACGAACGAGCATGATTGATAATATCAAGAGGATGCTCAGCTCTGGCGAAATGACAGCCTCTCAGGAAAGCGGCAATCCCGATCTGCTAGGCCATATAATTACTGCGGCCAATTTCGATACGCACAAGAAGACCGTCACTTTTTCAGGAAGGCAAATATACCTGGACATAAATAATGCCACTATAGGAACTACTAGGGTTCAGGAAGTCTACCAATATGACACCCCAAAATACCTCACCCTAGGCAAAGTCGCGGGCGCTATCGAATTCATGTTGCAAGGAGCTGTGAGTGGTGAGGCCTACTCAAATCCACTCAGAGAAGAAAATACAACAAAACGAGAAACCGCCCCGGCCAGAGACTATAAATCCGTACGTTCACGCCTAAGAGGTGAAACACCTAGTACAAACGACCAGCAGAGAG
>PLSV01000349.1 GCA_003165235.1 Syntrophobacteraceae bacterium | reverse complement strand
TCCGTGGAAATCCAGGCTAGTGTGCTGCGCAATCGGTGAACGGTTACGTGAAAAATTAAGGCATGAATCCCTAACCCAGAATTCATTGAATTCTTATGTCCCTAAATTCCTGAATTGGGGTTTAAAATGGAGTGCAGGCATTGCATTAAAGATTTCGAATTAATGGAGACCCCGGACGGGAACCGTGGCGCATTCGCCCTTTGGGAGGCCGTGTTGCTGCAGGCGATAGAAGATTTTCACCGCAAGGGACCGAACTCCGAAATCCTAATGAACGGGATCAAGGTGCGGTGGCGGACAAACAGCACTGAGAGGCGTCGTAACAAGCGGAGCGCTGCGACATGGTTTGGATCGTCCTGCGAAGATGTCGGCAGTTTTTTGTGGATCTGCGATCTGTTTGGACTGGATGCCGATCTTGTACGGGCCAAAGTGAAGAGCAATAATTTTAGGTTGACCCGGTGAATGGAGATTGGCCGTCTCCCTTGATGCCTTGGCAAGCAACAGCTTCTGGCAAGCCCGCCGCCTCGTGATTATTAGTACCACTATCAACAAAGGCGCCCGCCGAGCTTGCCGAAGGCGCGGGCGGGCGGAGTGCCGGGATCATCCGGATCTGGTCCGGGGACCCCATTCGCAGGCTCTGCGGGGCGATTTCTCTAACCTCGCCCCGCTTATTCTTTTTTCGCGTTTTTCTAGGGCTGAAACGCGTCTTCGCGTGGGAAAGATTTCTTCCAAAGGGGACTGACACATGAAAGATATCAGCGAGTTGCTGACTCCGCACGACATCCGCTACTCCAGGGACCATGAATGGGCAAGACTCGATGGGAAGACAATTCGCATAGGCGTCACCGATTATGCTCAGGATCAGCTCGGGGACATTGTCTTTGTGGAGGCGCCGGAAGGGGGTAAGATATTAAAGAAAGGCGAGGAATGCGGGACATTGGAGTCCGTCAAAGCGGTGGCTGAGATTTACATGCCCGTCAGCGGGGAAATAATCGGCGTAAACACCGCGCTGGAGCAGTCGCCCGATTTAGTCAATACTGCGCCGTACACGGATGGATGGATAGCAGACGTGAAGCCTTCCGATCTTTCCGAGATGGATGGCCTTATGGCCCACGATGCTTATCTCGAGATGCTTAAGGGGATAAAAGAATGAGGTATCTGCCTCACACCGAAGAGGACATCGCCGAGATGCTCCAGATGACCGGGGCTTCAAGTCTGGACGATCTTTTCTCATCGATTCCCGAAGCTTGCCGTCGCAAGACGGACCTCAGGCTGCCCGGGCCCCTGACGGAGTGGGAATTGAACGACGTCATGGCGGCCCTGGCGCAATCGATGGCTGTGGCGCCCCAATATAAAGTATTTCTGGGAGCGGGCAGTTACGAACATCACATTCCGGCATCCGTGTCCTATCTTCTTGGCCGGTCCGAATTCTCCACATCCTATACTCCATATCAGCCGGAAATAAGTCAGGGGACACTGCAGGCGCTTTTTGAATACCAGACTTTCGCGGCTTTTCTTTTGGGCATGGATGTAGCCAACGCCTCTCTCTATGATGGTGCTTCAGCATTGGCCGAAGCCCTGCTTATGGCGGCCCGCGTGAGCCGGCTGAAAAAGGTGGCGGTATCGGGCCTTATTCATCCCCTCTATCGGCGTGTGATACGCACCTATCTCGAGCCGGCGGAGTTCGAAATCATCGAGCTGCCTTTTTTGGCGGACGGCAGAACGGATCTGAGCAAACTCGAAGGCGTCGAAGGATTGGGGGCCGTCGCTATTCAGTCGCCCAATTTTTTTGGCTGCATAGAAGATCTGAGTGCTGTGGGCAACCTGACCCGCGACACGCAGACCCTTTTCATTACTTCTTTCACGGAACCTCTCGCATACGGTCTCTATAAGAGCCCGGGGTCCCAAGGCGCCGATATTTCCTGTGGCGAAGGTCAAAGCTTCGGCATTCCCCAGAGTTACGGCGGACCTACGCTGGGAATGCTTGCCTGTCTCAAGCGGTACGTGCGCAGCATGCCGGGCCGCCTGGTAGGCATGACTGAAGACATGGACGGAAAGCGGGGATTTGTCCTGACGCTCGCCACTCGAGAACAGCACATAAGGCGGGAAAAAGCCACGTCCAATATCTGCACCAACAGCAGTCTTTGTGCAGTAACCGCCGCCATGTACCTGGCCTCGCTTGGAGGGACCGGGATCCGAGAACTGGCCAGGCTTAATTATGACAAGAGCGAGTACCTGAAGAAAGAACTCAGAAAGGCCGGATTCAAAATACCCTTTGCCGCTGCTACGTTTAATGAATTCGTCGTTGAATTCCCACCCGGCGTTGAGACGGTTTATCAGAGTTTAATTGACCGGAAGGTGGTGGCGGGCCTTCCCTTGGCGCCTTACTACCCCCGGCTTCCCAACCATTACCTGTTGTGCGTTACGGAAACCAAGACGAAGAAAGATATTGACGCCCTTGTGAGCCAATTGAAGGGCTGGTTCGTGAAACGAGGCTGAATCATGAAAGAATTCGCAGGCGCTGCCGGGTTGGTGCTCAACGAGCCACTGCTCTTCGAAAAAGGCAAAAAGGGAAGATCGGGGATTTCCCTACCCCGCAGGGATGTGGAATTCTCTGAACTGGATGAAACCCTGACAGGAAGCGGCCCGAATTTCCCCGACCTGAGCGAGGTCGAAGTAGTGCGCCACTACACTCGCCTGTCCACGTGGAACTTTGGCGTAGATACGGGCATGTATCCCCTGGGTTCATGCACTATGAAGTATAATCCAAAGACCAATGAGAAGCAGGCCGCCCTGCCCGGGTTTGCCGGGGCTCACCCCCTGCTCCCCGCCGAATTGTCTCAGGGAGCGCTGAAAGTGATGTTTGAACTCGAACGTCTCCTAGCGGAAATTACCGGTATGGACGCGGTTTCTCTTCAGCCTGCAGCCGGGGCTCACGGCGAATTAGCAGGCATGCTAATCTTCCATGCCTATCATAAGAGCAAAGGTTCACGCCGTTCCAAAATCATCGTCCCGGACACCGCCCATGGCACGAACCCGGCCAGTGCAGCTTTGTGCGGCTATAGCCCCGTCAACGTGAAATCCAATGAGAGAGGGGTGCTTTCCGCCGGCGCCATTGCGGCGGTCATGGATGATGAAACGGCCGGGATCATGGTCACCAACCCCAATACTCTCGGATTTTTCGAAGACAACATCAAAGAGATTGCGGAAATCGTGCACGCCAAAGGTGGACTGATGTATGCCGACGGCGCCAATATGAACGCCATGCTGGGGATCGTAAGCATGGGTGAGCTGGGAATAGACGTGCTTCATCTGAACCTCCACAAGACCTTCTCAACACCCCATGGGGGCGGTGGACCCGGCGCCGGCCCGATATGCGTCAGGAAACATCTGGAGCCTTTCCTCCCGGCGCCCCGTATTCTCGAGGATAATGGAAAGTATTATCTCTCCTACGATTTTCCGTCATCCATAGGCAAGCTCCATGCTTTCTACGGCAATTCGGGGATCATCGTAAGGGCTTACAGCTATATCCTGAGTCTTGGACCGGAACTGAAAAAGGTGAGCCAACTGGCCGTGCTCAATGCCAATTACATAAAGGAAAGGCTCAAAGACACCCTGCACCTTGCCTACGACAGGCCCTGTATGCACGAATGCGTCTTCTCAGACAAACTCCAGGCGCCTTTGAAGATAACCACCCTGGATATGGTCAAAAGATTGATCGACTACGGCTTTCATCCACCAACCATATATTTCCCGCTGGTCGTTCATGGGGCCATTATGATCGAACCCACGGAGACAGAGTGCAAAGAAGAGCTGGACCTTTTCGTGGAAGCCTTCAAAGAAGTCGTGAGAGAGGCGGGTGAAGATCCAGAGCTCCTTTATAGCGCACCCCATCGTACAAAAGTGCGGCGGCTCGATGAAACCGGCGCTGCGCGAAACCCTCGGTTGACGTGCTGAGCCGGCGCTTGATGAAGGCCTCCCACGCCCGCCCGACGCGCATGATAGACCATCCCGCGGTCGGCCTTCGCACTACGCGGCGGATATCGCTCAGGATTGTTTATAAGTCTACTATACGAGGATAAAGGGAAACGGGGTCTCCAGTGCAGACGCGTGCCGCCGTTACGGCCTCCAGGCGAACAACCAAGAGTTGGCTTTGTGCGGACTTGGCCTTGCTCGATTACGAAGAGGCCCGTGACCTCCAACTGCGTCTTGTCGCCGCCAGAGGGTGCGGGATCATCCTCCCGGATATTCTCCTGCTCATGGAACATGAGCCGGTTTTCACCCTGGGCCGCAGGGGAGGACGGCAGAACTTCAGGGTCTCTGAACTTTTCCTCGAGGAGGCCCGTATCCCTGTAGTGCATGTGGAACGTGGCGGAGATATAACATTTCACGGTCCCGGTCAACTGGTCGGGTATCCGATCCTGGACCTGCGCGCCGCCAAACTCACGGTCACCGGCTACGTTGAAAAACTCGAAGAAATCATGATCCGAACGGTGGCCCACTGGGGGGTGCACGCTACGCGCAGCCGGCTCAACCATGGAATCTGGGTAGGCGGCCGCAAGTTGGGAAGCCTGGGAATCGCTATCCGGCGCGGAATCACTTTCCATGGTTTTGCTCTCAATGTGAATGTGTCGTTGGAACCGTTTGGCTGGATCAACCCGTGTGGGCTGCACGGCATCAAAATGACCTCTCTGGAACAGGAGATCGGCCGCAAGGCGTCAATGAAAGAGGTGCGCGAGCAGATGAAACGCAACATCAAAGAGGTCTTCGATGTGGACCTGAACCCGGAAACTCCACTTTCTTGCGGCATGTCTTGCATGGTTCTGCTCGATCCGGACAGGCAAAGATGAGAGGCGCCTGGCGGGCATGGTCTTGCCGGACCTGGGAGGACCGTTCATGATTATGTCATCTCTTTTCTGATTTTTAGATCATGGGCGACTTATTCCTGTTTTATAGCTTAATTTATGCGTTTACATGAATTGGAAGATTTGTTAGTAAACAGGCTCTACCCGAAACCCAAAAGAGGCCATGACAAGCCTGGGAGCCTGTTCGACAGTGCGTTGCATAACCACTCCCGGACAGGCGTCCCCGGTTCCACCGCCGGGTTTAGTTCATCTAAAACCGTTTCTCATCACGGCATGGGGGCAATAATGAGAGCCTTATTGGTGAACCCCGAACTTCCCGTTTGTTTCTGGACGTTCAAAAAGAATTGTGAATTAAACGGCGCCAAGGCAATGGCGCCCCCACTCGGACTTATTACCGTTGCAGCGTTGCTTCCCACTGAATGGGAACTGCGGCTGGTCGATTTGAATACTCGCAAATTAACCGAACAGGATTGGGAGTGGGCCGACCTGATCATGTTTACCGCCATGCTCGTGCAGAAGGAGAGCCTGTTGGCCCTGATACGCGAGGCCGGAAAAAGGGGAAAAACCACCGTGGCCGGCGGGCCATATCCGACTTCGGTTCCGGAGGAAGTTCTCGAAGCGGGAGTCGATTTCCTTTTGCGGGGTGAGGCTGAAGACTCGATGCCGTTGTTTCTTGTTGCATTGCACAACGGGGTTAAAAGCGCAGTATTCGAAGAGCCTGTCAAGCCGGATTTGACGAAATCCCCGGTCCCGCGTTTTGATCTCCTTCGCTTCGGCGACTACCTGACGCTTGCAATTCAGACTTCACGCGGATGCCCTTTTGAGTGCGAGTTTTGTGACGTCGTAAACCTGTATGGCCGTAAGACCCGCCATAAGACCCCCGAACAGGTTCTAAAGGAGTTGGAAACCATTTATAGCTTGGGATGGCGCGATGAAGTGTTTATATGCGACGATAATTTTATCGGCGTCAAGAAACACGCTCTCGCCGTCCTTCATAAGTTGATCCCCTGGATGAAAAATCATGGAGAACCGTTTTCTTTCACGACCCAGGCCTCGGTGAATCTGGGACAGGATAACGATCTGATCAATCTTATGACAGAAGCTAATATCAGTCACATCGTAGTGGGAGTTGAATCTCCCGACGAGAATGTGCTGGCCCTTACACGCAAGCACCAGAATATCCGCCATCCGCTGGCCCAATCCTTGAGCAACATGAATCGCAATGGGCTGTCCGTTATCGCCAGTTTCATCATCGGTTTCGATCAGGAGAGTGAAGGCGCCGGCAACAGGATCTGCGAGTTCGTGGAGGAACTCGGCGTTCCCATGGTGACGCTGAACATCTTGAGCGTTCTTCCCAATACATGCCTGTGGGACCGCCTCAAAAGAGAAGGACGGCTCCTGCTGGATACAAACGACGGCACTTTTATGGCCAGCAAGCTCAACTATGTCCCGACCCGCCCGGAATCGCAAATAATAGGCGAATATCTGCAAGCCGTGAACCGGCTCTATGATCCTTCGACTTATCTTGACCGCGCCTACCGGTATTTTCTGGCCATGAGGCCTACCCGACTTGCGCTAGCCCGTCAAAAAGGGGAAAATGCGCCTTCCCTGACGCCGGTCGAACCCATTGCTTCATCGCAAAAGATGATGGAACCCTGGGGCATTGCGAAGTTTTTTTGGCGCCAGGGAGTGAGGTCCCAGTGCAGATTTCAGTTCTGGCGCCAGTTGGCAGGTATGTACCGTATGAACCCAAGCCGCATGATAAGCTACCTCAATACCTGCGGTATGGGGGAAGACATGTTTCTATTCAGGGAATTTGCTCACCGGCAGATGACCTCCGGCGGCAAGAACCGGCAAAGCGGACCCCGGCACTGAATAGGGCGAGCATTGCCAGCCGGAATTCCTCTTTTCCTTGCAACCTTTACGGCTAAAGATATATTCACCATTCCAACTGCGTATTGTCGCCGCAGCAGAGCGCCGAATCATTGTCCCGGATATTTTCCTGCTCTGAGATAAATTATTTGTGCGCTCCGCCGCTGCCATAATTGTTCGCTGCATTTTTCTCCATCTGATAAAATACTGTTCAAGCGGCGCAATATGCTCTATGGCCAAACGGAGGGTTCCCACTTTTTTCCAGGGCAGGCAGAGGGGTATGAACGAGAAACTTTTATTTTTTATCGTAGAAGACGACAAGTTAATGCGAAGAATAATCGCAGATTTCATACGTGAAATGGTCCGTAGCGATGAGATTTCAGAAGAGGTGGAAATCTATGATTCTTCGAGCGGCGAAGAAGCGCTCAAGTTATTCGAGCTTATGTTCAAAACCGACGCCGGAGCGAAAGTGGCCTACAGGCATGAACCCATTACGCCGCTGCCGGGGAGGCAGGACAAAGCCATAGTTATCTGCGACGTTGAAATGGAGCCGATGGGAGGCCGCAAGCTGTTACAGATAAGTATGGAGGATGAAATACTAAAGGATATGGGTTTCGTTATGATGACCGAGAAGCCGGACCTCGGGCTTGTAAGTGAACTGGGCGAACTGGGCGCAATGAATATCCTTGTCAAACCTCTGACCTTGCAGAGTTTTTCTCATGCGGTTCGAGATGTGGCGGCGCGGGTCACGAGTGATGAATACAGACATTACAAAGAAGTCGAACGGCTTCTGGAGTTGGGGGAATATGAAGAAGCCCTCAATCTGATAACGAATGCAGAATCGAAATACTCGAACCTGAACTGGATCATTTTGCGGGGAAGAGCCCACCTCGGGCTGAAAGAAATTGAACTCGCAAAGAGCGATTTCCAACAGGCGGAGATGGGTGCTCACATCGCCTCTATAATTGCCCTGAAACACCTGGTCGAAGTATACGAAGCCGAGGGCGATATGAAAAAGACTATTGACAGCCTTAGCAAGCTCACCGTTAAAAGCCCCGACAATGTGGAACGCAGATTGAGACTGACAGAGCTTTTCATAGAGGATGACCGTCCCGATGAGGCCAAGGCTGTCTTGGATCTATTGGAAATGGAGAAGCGCATAGTTGCGGAAATCAGGACGAAAGTTGCGGTCCTTCTCGAAAGGGCCGGATTCGTCGAGGATGCCGTCGACATGAGGTTGCAGATGGTCGACGACGAACTCGACAATTTTGTGTTCTGCAACGATGTGGCGATCGGTTTAAGAAAGCAGGGCCGCCATGATGCAGCGGATGATATTTATCGAAAGATCATCAAAGGTCATTCCAAAGAAGCCACCTTATGGTTTAACCGCGCCGTAAACCTCGCCGACTGGGGGAAAAAAGAAGATAACGACTCCATGCTCAGGGAGGCGGTCGATCATTTTAGTATGGCGTTGAAATTGCGCCCCGATTATGGAGAGGCCGACCGAGCGATACAACAATTGAAATTCGATATCAAGGGGCGAATGAAAAAATAAGGAGACAGGCGTTTTCCCGGCATAAGAAACCATTGCGGATGTAAAGAAGATAAAAGCGCCTCTTGCAAAATAGTGGAAGGTATTGTGCCGCACGAAGAAAAAAAATCGCGTATCCGCAAGCCCGACTGGCTGAAGTTAAAGCTTCCGGCAGGCTCGGATTACGAACTGGTCAGGTCGCTGATCAGCAACAGCTCGCTTCATACGGTGTGTCAGGAAGCCAGGTGCCCCAACCAGTGGGAATGTTTTGAGAGGCAGACGGCGACTTTCCTGATTATGGGGCCTCGATGCACACGAAACTGCCGCTTTTGTGCAGTGGAACACGGGCCTTTGGGACCGCCCGATCCCGAGGAGCCTTTCAGAGTGGCCGAAGCCGCTCAAAGGCTTGGATTGCGCTATGTCGTAGTCACTTCTGTCACCCGTGACGATCTTCCGGATGGTGGGGCCGCCATCTTTGCAGCGACCATAAGAGCCATTCGCAAAAAAATTCCGGACGTGCAGGTTGAAGTGTTGATCCCCGATTTTCAGGGGTGCCCGGAGCCGCTTCTTACAGTGATCGAAGCCCGCCCGGATGTTTTGAACCACAACATGGAAACTATCGAGCGCCTGTACCCGTCGGTCCGGCCGGAAGCTGCATATGAGCGTTCCTTGCAACTCCTGCGCCGGGCGAAAGGCTGCGATGCTTCTCTTCCAATCAAGTCCGGTCTGATGCTTGGCCTGGGAGAGTCGCCGGAGGAGATGCGGCAGACTCTTCGGGACATCCTGGACGCCGGTTGCGCCCTGCTCACGCTCGGCCAATACCTCCAGCCCTCGGCGGATCACATTCCGGTGGAACGCTTCGTTACTCCCGCAGAGTTTGATGACTGGAAAGAAATTGCCCTCGCAATGGGCTTTTCGCGGGTAGCGAGCGGTCCGCTTGTGCGAAGTTCCTATCACGCCAAGGACCTCTTAGGCGGCTGAGATCTAAGTTGTGAGTTTTGAGTTTCTAGACTCAAGACTAAAAACTGGAAACTGGAAACTCTTGGAATTCGATGCCATATTTCAAAACCAGCGACGGCTGCCGTATCTTTTTTGAGCACCAAAATCTCAACTCGCCGAAGCCCGTTATTGTTTTTTTGAACGGCGCCACACAAACCACCGTGTACTGGACAACCATAGCTAACCGGTTGAAGAATGATTTTCAAATACTTGCCTATGACGCCAGGGCACAGGGACGCAGCGATCCTGGGAAACGGCCCCTTTCATTGGAGCTTCACAGCGCAGATCTATTTAATTTGCTTGGATATGCAGGGGTTGAGAAAGCTCACCTTGTGGGTCTGAGCCATGGCTCGTCCATTGCTCTTGTTTTTGCGTCGCGGTTTCCTGACAAGGTGGACCGGTTGATGCTATGCAGCATCACAGCCGGGCTTACCTGCCGCGCGAGGCTGACTGTGGCGTCCTGGTTGAGGACATTAAAGCAGGAGGGCATCGAAGCCATGGCGTGGGCAGCCCTCCCGGTTGTTTTCAGTGAAAATTTCCTGCGGAAAAACGAAGGCATCCTGGATAAGATAATAAATGCCATTGTCAGGCGAAACAAGGAAGATAGCCTCATTGCGCAGCTTAAGGTGATGGCGGAGTTCACCCCGCTATCCTCTGCGGCGCGGGATATACGCTGCCCGGTCCTTGTCCTGTCGGCTTCCGACGATCCCCTGGTGACCGAGGAAGGCGCGCAGGAACTCGCCAGGCTTTGTGGATGTCGCCATGAACGTCTCCCCGGGCTGGGGCATTCGATTCCGGCTGAAGATCCGGAACTGTTCATCGATATTTTGAAAAGATTCCTTATAAGCGCATAATCGAAAGGGACTGCTGAGATGGACCAGCCCAAAAGAACCGTCCTATATGACAGGCATAAGGCCCTTGGCGCCCAACTGGTGGAATTCGGCGGATGGGATATGCCGCTTCAATACCCCTCAGGGGTTGTGGAGGAACATTTGAGCACACGTAAAGGCGCTGGAATTTTTGACGTCTCTCACATGGGTCGATTTATCATCCGCGGCGCCAACGCGCTCCGGTTCGTCCAACATGTCCTGACCAATAACGCTGAAGCGCTCGACCTGGCGCCGACAGGCGCCCAGTACACGCTCATCGCCAGTGAAACGGGAGCGGCTGTGGACGACGCATTTCTCTATCGATTCTTTGAAGGAGAGTATCTGCTGGTCGTCAATGCCGCCAACCGCCAAAAAGACTGGGCGCATCTCCAGCTTTATCTCGAAACCTTCGGCGGCGTCGAACTGATCGACTGCACTTATGATATCGCCATGTTCTCATTACAGGGGCCCAAATCCCGCTGGCTGATCGAGGCAGTCGTTGACGCCTTGGGTGCGAAACTTCCGGAAAAGGCGCCCGGCAGGCTTCCGGAGCCGTTTCGCAATGCCGTGGGCATTCTCGAGATTGCAGGCGCCAGGGTTATGGTCGGCCGCACAGGTTACACCGGCGAACCGCTCTGTTTTGAACTTTTTGTTGACCGAGCAAACGCGCTGATGCTTTGGGACCTGTTTTTGGAAAAAGGGGCCAGGCCGACCGGCCTCGCGGCGCGTGACACTCTGCGCCTGGAGTCCTCCCTTCCGCTCTACGGCCACGAGTATGGATACGACCCGGACGGTAAAGAAATCCCCTGTTTTGCGATGCCAATAGGCAAATCGGCCGTCAGCTTCTCACCGCTTAAAGGCGAATTTATCGGGCGGACGGCCCTGGAGAAACAGTTTGCCGCCTACTCCAAAATTATCGCCCGCGACTACTCCGCCATTGCCGACCTCCCTCGAATGTTCAAGTGTGTAGCGGTGGCAGGCCGGGGAATCGCCAGGGCCGGCGCCAGGGTCTTCAAGGCGGACAAGCACGTCGGCTATATAACGAGTGGCACGATGGCGCCCTGCTGGGTGTTCGAGGATAAAGGGCTTCTTTCCAGGCAAACCGATGAGCACAAGCTGCGGGCGATCTGCCTGGCCTATATTGACAGCGACATCCTGGAAGATGATAGACTCAGCATCGACATCCGGGGGAAGCTCGTAGACGCCGTCGTTGTGCAATACCATCTCCGGTCCGAGGCGCCCCCATATGCTCATCCTATTATCTACGGCCATGAGCGTCCCGCAAAAACGCCGCCTGAGGCTTCGGCGAGCGCAAATGTCCGCCGGTTGCTTGAAAAGACCGTGGGAAACACCAGGTGGCGCCAGGAGGAGTGCATCAACCTGATACCCTCGGAGATGACGGTCTCACCGATGGCGCGCTTGTTATCCGTAATGGATCCCGCCTTCCGGTACGCAGAGCATAAAGAGTCGAAGGCTTTTTACGATTCCGAGATCTTTTATTATCAGGGGACAGATTTCATCGCCGAAGTGGAGTGGCTGCTTGAAAGAGAATTCCGCGACTTCCTCGGCTGCGCTGAAGTCGATACCCGCGTTATCAGCGGGCAAATGGCCAATTCAACCGTGTTCAGCGCCATGGTCGACTATATAAACCGTGCCGACCGCCGGAGCGAACCACGCCGTATTCGCCGGGTAATGAACAACCATATCGGCAAGGGAGGCCATCTTAGCGCACAGCCCATGGGCGCGCTTCGGGACTTCGTAGCCCGGGACCCGCACACGGAGCGCCCCGCCGTAGTAAATTTCCCGGTGCTTGCTGAAAACCCTTATAAAATCGATGTCTCCGCAGCTCTCGAACTGATCGGCGACTATCGGCCGGAGCTGATCATTTTTGGAAAAAGCATGGTTCTGCATAAAGAGCCGATAGCGGAAATCCGCCGGTATCTGGATGCCGAGCAAATCGATGCGGTGGTGATGTATGATACGGCCCATGTACTCGGGCTCATAGGTCCTCATTTTCAGCAGCCTTTCGCCGAAGGGGCCGACCTGGTCACCGCATCCACGCACAAGACTTTTTTCGGCACGCAACGGGGCATAATAGCGAGCCGCTTCGAGGAGCATGAGGAGCGATACGAGCTATGGGAGGCCATCCGCCGGCGCACTTTCCCGGGGGCGGTGTCGAACCATCATCTGGGAACCATGCTGGGACTGCTCATGGCCGCCTATGAGATGAACTGGTTCAAGGACGAATATCAGCGCAAAGTAATCGCAAACGCTAAAGCATTCGCCCTGGCCCTCAGGGACTGCGGCTTGGAGGTGGCCGGCGACCCGGACATCAGTTTTACCGAGACTCATCAGGTGATATTGAATGTCGGCTACGCCAGGGGCCCGGAGGTTGCGCGCAGGCTGGAAGCCAACAATATCATTTGCAACTACCAGGCTACTCCCGAGGATGAGGGGTTCACCGCCTCAAGGGGCATTCGCCTGGGGACATCGGAAATGACACGTTTCGGGATGGGGGAAGAGGATTTTCGCGCCCTCGCATTCCTGATGAAAGAAATAATAATTGACGGCGCCGATCTGGTTGAACAGGTCAAAGCGCTGCGTGAACCATTCCGTGAACTGCGCTTCTGCTTCACCGGCGACCAGTACGAAGACCTGGTGGAGAAGCTGCACAAATTTATATAGCGCCCTTTACTTTCATTAAAGTTCAAAGTCAGCTTTGAGGCAGGCGCTAATACCAAGTTGCGCTCAAGTTGAAGCAACNNGGTCCGGGCATGGAGAGCTGCGAGGGGGTTCGGGGGGCAATGCTCCCCGAGCTTTTCAGCTTTTTTTGGTACTCAGTTGAACGCAACTTCGTATAAGAGGCCGCCGCGCGCCTGAGAGAAGCAGTCTAAGCCGGGCGGACCCTCCTCTTTGCGGGTTTCCAAAGGCGCACAAAAAGGAAAGCCCAATATCCGGCTTGCCGGACTCGGGCTTTTTGTTGTCTGGTGGCGGAGAGAGAGGGATTCGAACCCTCGGTAGAGCTTTACACCCTACACTCGCTTAGCAGGCGAGCGCCTTCAGCCGACTCGGCCATCTCTCCTGAATATTTTCGCTGGCGGAGGGAGTACCCGCCATTTTACCTTCCAATAGCGTTCAGGGACATCTTGCAAAACCGCTGGTAAATAAGGATTTGCGCCTTTCATCGTCCATTATTGTCTTGCAATATCTACTACAATCTGCTTAAATACCATGGGTAGGAACATGGGTAGCAAAAGGGCTTCTCCAGCGTGCTCCATACCCGTTCGACAAGCCCTGAATATTAGGGTTTATTCCCTGATCCGTCAATCCTTTTTCGTGGAGGGGACACATGGCAGGCGGAATCAACAAACTTTCGGCAGTGGCCGTGCAGAAGGCTAAGGAACCGGGCTATTACGGAGACGGTGGCGGCTTGTGGTTGCAAATCAGCAAGTTAGGCGGCAAATCTTGGGTATTTCGCTTCACTCTGCACGGCAAGGCCCGCGAAATGGGATTAGGGCCGTTACGAACGATTTCACTTGCCGAAGCGCGGGCAAAGGCGTTGCAGTATCGCAAGGCCGTAGCTGACGGACGCGATCCTATCGAAGAACGGCGGGCCGAACAAGCACGCTCAAAACTTGAGACTGCGAAGACGAAAACGTTTGCCGAATGCGCGAAGGCATACATTGAAGCTCACCGGGCAGGATGGAAGAACGAGAAGCACGCAAAGCAGTGGACAGCAACGCTTGAAACCTATGCTTTTCCTGATTTGGGGCTGCTGCCCGTTGCCGCCATAGATACGGGCCTAGTGTTGAAGGTCTTGGAGCCGATCTGGTACGAAAAGACTGAAACGGCAAGCCGGTTAAGAAGCCGGATTGAATCTGTGCTGAGTTGGGCCACTGTTCGCGGGTATCGACAAGGCGACAATCCGGCCCGCTGGAACGGCCTTAAAACGCAACTGCCCGCCCGGAACAAGGTGCAGGCTGTTAAACATCATGCTGCAATGCCGTACCAAGAAATTGCGGCATTCATGGTCGAACTGCAAGGTAGGAATGGTTTCTCTGCCCGTGCCCTGGAATTTTCCATTCTGACTGCTTCCCGGTCAGGGGAAGTAAGGGGCGCAACTAGGCAGGAAATTGATTTGCAGGCCCGTATCTGGACGATTCCAGACAGTCGTATGAAGGCGAGCAAGGAACACCGCGTGCCGTTGTCTGAACACGCTGTAAAGCTGCTCGAAGCCTTGCCGCGCATAGAAGGGAGCGACTACCTGTTTCCTTCCATTAGAAACGGAAAATTGTCCGACATGGCCCTTACAAAAGTTTTACGGGATATGGGACGCGGCGACATCACACAACACGGCTTCCGGTCAAGTTTTCGGGATTGGGCCGGTGAACAAACGGCCTATCCACGCGAAGTAATCGAACACGCTCTGGCTCACAAGTTGAAAGACAAAGCCGAAGCCGCTTATCAGCGCGGCGACATGCTGGCGAAGCGTGCCCGTTTAATGGCTGATTGGGGAAAATATTGCGGTACCGAGAGATCAAAGGCGGAAGTAATCCCAATCCGTTCAGCAAGTTAAGCAAAGTTGTCTAATTGAGTCCCTAGGACTACATTTTCTCTTGACACAATCTTTTAGAGAGGTGTATAAGGGCCACCAAGAAAGAAATACCAAGGAAAGCAAAAAAGCACCACCCAAGGAAGTCAAAAGAAACACCAAAAGGCAGATTTACCAAAAAGACAAAAGAAACACCAAGGCAGATTTAGCAAGCAATCGTTCATGGGAATCTTTGTCTGAGGAAATCTGCCTTTTTCTTTGCAATGCCAAAAGAAGGCAGGCCGCAGACATCACAAATTCTGTCTGAGGGAGTCTGCCTTATTTTATTCAGGCTCTCATGGACATCACAAGAGAAGGGCCTGAACATGAAAACTGCAAGCGCAAAATCCGCAGAAATATCACTGGCGCACAATGAACAGGAACGCTTGGTGCGCCTTCCCCAAGTATTAAAAATCATTCCCATAAGCAGAAGCGCATGGTGGGCCGGTGTTAAAGCAGGCCGGTTCCCGCAACCTATCAAACTCGGTGAACGCTTAACTTGCTGGCGATACTCGGAAGTTTTGGCTCTCACAAAATAGCCATGGGCCGCAATGAAAAAGACCCGGCATTGCAGGCCGGGCCGGGAACAAATTTTTTGTGAACAAGGTGGGTTTATTATGTCAGAAATATCTTCAGATTTCAATAGCTTTCAGCCAAATCGCGCCGAAGCCGTCAAATTCCTGGACGGTTTTGGCTGTACTCCGCCGACAACTAGGTTTCGGGCATTGCCTGAGAGAACCGGCTGTCAGATAAGACCGCAAAGCCTTGCCGGAACCCAATTCGATCAGCTTTTCGAACTGAATCGGCAGGGTTGCGGAATTTTTTTCATGGTCAATCCGGCAACAGGCGACAAGAACGCGGATGTAACGGGCATACGGGCCGTATTTGCTGACCTGGACGGCGCACCATTGGAGTCGGTCACCGGCAA
Organism: Syntrophobacteraceae bacterium; assembly: GCA_003165235.1. Lineage (GTDB taxonomy): Bacteria > Desulfobacterota > Syntrophobacteria > Syntrophobacterales > Syntrophobacteraceae > SbD1. Next base: position 3,003 of record PLSV01000349.1, on the reverse strand, counting down.
TGCGCTTCAACCTCATGTCATCGTTGAAACTTCACCGGGCCGATATCAAGTCTATTGGAAGGTGCTAGATTGCCCGCTCGAACGCTTCACGCCTTTGCAAAAGGCCATAGCAAAGCGCTTTGGCGGTGACCCTGCCGTCTGCAATCTGGCGCGTATAATGAGGTTGCCCGGCTTCTATCACCTCAAAGCCGAACCGTTTCTGACTCGGATCGTAACCATTGGGGAGATGTCATGACTTTGAGAGAAGCCTATACGCGCGGAGAAATCATCAACGGTCTTCACCTTGAAATTGAACCGCATGAAACCACAACGAACCGGGCGCCTGTGATCGAGACGGTTGACGAAAGCGTTCTCAAGGATTTGCGTGAAGCGCTCCGCTATCTTGACGCTGATGGATACAAACGCTGGATTGATACAGGACTTGCCTTGAAAACACTTGGCGAACAAGGCCGACCGCTTTGGCACGAATTTTCAAAACAATCGTCAAAATACAATTACGTTGAAGCTGAAAAGAAATGGGAAAGTTTCGAGCCAGTAAACAGCAACTATAAAGCTGTTTTTACAGCCGCACAAAGTAACGGCTGGAAGAATCCAGGTTATTTGCCGGACGTGCCTCTAGTTGATGGATTAGAGGACTTTATAAATCGAAACGACCCAAGAGTTAAAGCAAATCAACTTCCGAACATAAGCCGTTATCGCTTATTGGGCAACGCTGATTTTGAAAACATGACTCAAGTTGAATGGAGGATTAAAAAGATATTTCCACTGCAAGGTATGGCTGCAATTTACGGCCCGTCGGGTGCGGGGAAAACGTTTCTTGCTAATGACGCTGCTTGCGCTATAGCAGAAGGAAGAAATTGGTTCGGCTATCGCGTAAAAGCTGCCCCTGTGTTGTATGTCGTGCTTGAAGGTGAAGCTGTATTTCAAAATCGGATTCAAGCATGGAAACGGCACAATGATCGACCGTTGCCCGGGAACTTGCGCGTCATTATGCAACCGTTTTGTTTAACGAATCCAGCTAATCTTAACGATCTTGCTGCGATTGCGCCGAAAGGCTGTGTCATGTTTATTGATACAATGAATCGAAGTGTTCCAACAGCAGACGAAAACTCAAGTAAAGACATGGGAGAAATAATTAAAGGCGCAAAAGATTTAGAACGTCTTACAAACGGCCTAATTGTTTTGATTGCTCACCCTGGCAAAGACCCAACGAAGGGATTACGCGGACATTCAAGCTTGATAGCAGCGCTTGACTCTGTAATATGCGTTACTCGTGAAAATGATTTACGGCGCTGGATTGTCGAAAAGAGCAAAGACGATATTGACGGTTCAAAACATACCTTTCAATTGCAAACAATTAATCTTGGAATTGATGAAGATGGCGAAGTAATAACAAGTTGTGTCATAGTGCCTAGTAGCTACGTTGAATCACCTGACAGGGATAAACCGCTTACTCCCAATAAGCAATTGGGTTGGAATTCATTTATTGAAGCTAGTAAAGACAATGAATGTTTTGACAAAAGTGGCAATTTCAAAGGTGTGCATTTGGACAAGTGGAGAAATGAATTTTATCGCGTTTGTCCCGCAGATAATCAAGACGCGAAGAAGAAAGCGTTTCAAAGAGCACGAAAAGATTTGCTTGAATTGAAACGTTTGACTGTAAGCAACGATGTATATCGCTTTGATAGCTTATACGCTATTAATGAAGGCTGGATTAAAAAAAGTCTTAAAACTCAAGCGGGACATTAAGGGGACAAAATGAACCGATGCACGAAGGGCGCATTGCTAAAGGCTTCTAGCACTATCGGGACAACCGGGACAAATGCGGGACATGTCCCGCGTCACACTTTAAAGCGGACATCACCCCCTTCCCCGCGTAGCGGGACGGGACGGGACACCACCCTATAAGGGTGTCCCTGTCCCTGGGGTATGTCAGCAAGTGTGAAAAGGCGAAACGTAAACGAAATGACAGGAGAGGATTCGTATGAAAAAGCGTGACAAGAGAAACAAAAAGCGCAAGGCGCAACGTCAATCCGAGAAATCAATACCCTTCGCTGTGTTCAGGCCGTGTTGCCTATGCGGATCACTGACCGACAATACCGGCTTTTTCATCCCGGATGACCAGGCCGCTTATGGAGCGATACCGGGGAAGCCCCAAACATTTATTTATGTCCTTTGCAGCATGTGCCGGGCCAAGGACAGGCAGGAAATCATGGCCAAGGTTGAGCAGTCGATCAAAGCGGAGATCGACGCCAAGTTTATGAACCCGGTCTGGCATCTGGATCGAAAGGCACGGACAGTGGAATGCATGATTTACAGCCGGGGGCCGCGACCGGGCATGAATTGAAATGAGTTCTTCCCCTTTTTTATATAGGTGAAATTTTAGAAATTTTTGTACCCTTTGGCGAGTGTAGGATCAATTCGTAGTGAGGGATACGTCATTGAAAATGTTGATGAAATAGCAATTCTAACAAAGGAACACAAGAACTTAGTAACCTACTTCAGTTGCGACGCTTTAAAGTTAGCAAGCCTAAGTTCAATCTTTGTCGAATTGCTTTTGCCAGAAAGGTTCTTTTAATTCCAAAATTTCGCGAATTCTTTTCAATTCTTGAGTAATCCCAATATAAATAATAGCGATTGCCACAATGATTACGATTAGCAATCCCTTGATAGTCACTTGGTCTAACGAGTCGTGAAATAACCTGTAAAACACAATGCAAGCAATAATTATAGCTATTTCAAGAAATGTTCGTAGTAACATTTCCTTCTCCTTTTAAAAGAACGTTAATTGCTTAACTTCAATTTCAATCTTTTTCAACCCTCCGGCCCTTGGGCTGCTCTTGAAAATTCTTCTCTTTTCTAAAAGAGGCAATTTAGGAATTGAAGCTTTGAAACGTTAAAATGAAAGATTAAACGTTGTTTAAAGGTTGGATTGAAATTTTTACATCCGCTTCAAGATTTCTGCCTTCTTGATTTCGTATTCGTGTTGGTCAATTACTTTCT
>PLSV01000398.1 GCA_003165235.1 Syntrophobacteraceae bacterium | reverse complement strand
GCTAATCCTCCGCCAATGCAAAGGATTACGATGAAGATCAATGCTGAAAAAGAGCTGCTTTTTCTCATTTGGATTACCTCCATGATTTAGACGATGCTTCGGCCGGCTTTCCTGAACAAGGACTTGCTTTCATGGCTCTCTCGTCAAATCCGTGGCGACCTTTGCGCCAAGGTCGCCATCAGCTTGTCGAACGGCTTGTTGAATTTCTCGACTCCTTCGTCCTCGAGTTGCCTACTCACATTGTCGATGCTGATGCCCAGTACAGGCAGTCGATCCAATACCAGGCGGGCTTCCTTGACATCCTGTTCGAGCCGGGCTTTCGGCTCATGCTGGAAGCTCACAATCGGCAGGTTCCAACCCTCGTAGCCGAAAGGATTATGCATGACATGAACCACAAAGAGCTTTGCGCCGTATTTTTTGAGCAAGCGAAACTCCGTAGTGAACGGCTCTTTGGACAATGTTTTGTTGATCTGCTCACGACCAAAATCCGATTGACATCTTTCATGGGTTCTCCCCTTTGTGGTGGAATCTATCTCTCATGAGGCCCAGGCGCCTGGCGGCTATTGGTGCACCGCGAGATCTTCCTTGGACGTGGACTCCAGGATCGACTTGGCCTTGGCGACGTCGCCAGTTGAGCCGTGGGCTATGACCAGAAACTTATCCGACTTCAGGGCGGTCTCGTACTTGAGGATGCTGTCTTTGGGGATTCCGATGCTATAGAGTCCGGCGCCCAGAGCGGTCAGCCCTCCGGTCACAACGGCGCCTTCCAGGGCGCCCACAATTATCATGACCAAGGGACCCAGCACCACCAGTTGGCCCAACCCGGGGATGACGAAGAAGGCCGAGCCGAACAAAATCGCCCACAAGCCTCCCCAGAAGGCCCCTAGCTTCCCCCAGTACTTCATCCGGTCCCCTGCGTTGTAGAACCCGACGACATTCTCCTCGGTGTGGTAGTCCTTCCCCACCACTGAGAGCTTCTTCATGTCAAAGCCGGATTTCTGGAGCTCTTTGACCGCGCCTTCGGCCTCGGTATGGGTCTTGTAGATTCCAACGACTGAATTCTGGTTGCTCATTTCATTTCTCCTCTTGTGTTTTTAAACAGTTATTTGACCGGATGAATCTGTAACTCTCGATGTAATCCCAAGGCGCAACTATCTTCGAACAAATTGCTGAACGGAGGACAGTACGCCGCGTTTTTCATGCGGAGGGAATCAGGTTGTTTTGCCTCTGGCGGCATTGACGGCCTCCATTCATCTGCGCCTGGCGGAAATCAGGAAAGAGAGCTTGCCAAGTCCTTCATGGCCTTCACAATAGTATCCATCGCCTCGTGCATTCCTTCACCGTAAGATCTGTTCTCAGGTTTTCCTTCCTTCCCGATCTTGTGCTGAACCTCAGACTTGAGTTTTTTCAAGCTTTGAGTCTGTAGTTCAAGTTGGGCTCGGCAGTCTTCTTCCATGTCTTTGATGATTTCGGGATCGATTTGCTGAAGGAGTTCATCGGCCTCAGCCAGTATCTGCTCGATGTTTTCGTTTTTGAAAGTCTTTCGCATGCTAATGCCTTTCTGTCGGATCACCAGCTCTCATTTTCTGGAATATAGGGACCAGAGGCTCACAGTCTAGAGGGACAATTACGACAACCAGCGAACATATTTTCCCTGCTGTCTCAACGCTCACCACCGGATCCATGAACCGGACGCCCAATCCGCATCATTCATTCTTGACATCACATCCGGTCATGCTCAGGTCATCATTTGTTGCATTGCTCCACCACCTGCCGGTCCGAGGTTGCCGGCCGGCTTTCGATAGACGCCCTGGTCTGGGCCGGAGCAGTCGCCTGAGTGTCTCTTTGCAGGGCAAATGCAGCCCACGACACAATCACAACGGTAAACAAGAGTAGGCATAACACCACTTTTTTTATGACTCTCTCCTTCCTTGGTCATGGATCAGACGTGAAGCCGGGGCCTTTGGCCCCGGCCAGTCCGATTCAAGCAATCTCTTTAATGCAGGAATTCGTAAGAATCAGGGAAAAGCCGCCACCAGCCTTCCTCCTCCTCACACTTCTACCTCAGTTAATCCCGATTACCTACATGAGGAGAGGCATTCCTGTTCACGTTCCCGAGCCCATTTGTCGCATTTGTTGTGGCGCGGGTGGCCCGGTTCATTGCACTCGACCAAACTTTGATTGTAATGTTCACGACAGTGACTGACACAATGCTCTGGCGGCGCCTCTGTCGTGGATCTCGTGGAACTGGAGGAACTCTCGGAGGAATGATGCTGCTCCACTGGCTGCGTCTCTGTTGTGGAACTCGAAGAGCTCGTGGAGGAACGATGCTCCTCCGTTGCCTGTGCCATCAGAAGAGGGGATTCTGATTGATTTAAGCCTTTGATATCAGACTGGTTAACGTTAAGTATCGGGGAAACTGGAGAATTGTTTGGGTTACCCAGGGGTTCAGCGTTGAGATAAGCAGATGGCGACATGAGCATTAGCGCCAGGAAACCCATAGCAACCAGTATTGTCGAATAAATCGTTTTGATCATTTTATTGCTCCTTTTTGGATTCTTGTAAGTTCGCAAGCAAAATGGGATACTCCAACGATGGTTTTAGGCAACGCCTTAATGCATTTACGGTACTCTCCTGTTATAGATGGGCCACATGGAACGAGAAGAATGAAGAGCACGCCCCAACTACTTCAAAGAAGCCTCACAATCCTTGAACTCCTTTTCTGCCTGTTCACATGCGATGCCTTGTCTTTCTGACATCTTGCCGGGGAGTATGTCGCGCTTTCCAGCAATGACATCCACATTGTCGTGGATGAGTTTGCCCCTCCCTCCCCCTACTGCTCCTGTGACTTGCTTCCAGTTCCCTATGACTTGATGGCAGTTCATGACTTGTTCCTTTTCTCTTGAAGAAGTTTAATGTTTACGCTAGCAGGACCATGCACTCCTTCAGATGCCATCACTGCTGTCAAATACGGCCCACTAAACTGACATCTCCTTCACCTCTCTCACCTCAATGCGCCTGTTGTCCCTTACTGAATGTGGAATAACATAAGAGAAGCTGGCTGGGAGCCAAAGAAGCCATGCTGCATTATCTTTGGGCAAGTTCTATGCCCGTCGGATCGAGAAGCGTCATATTTACACTTTAACTAAAAGATATAGACACTTACGGTATGGCGAGAGCCATCAAAGGGTATTAATTTGAATCGAAGAAGTGTTGCATGCAACAGAAGAGTTGCATCATTACTATGTTGCATGTAACACATTAGGGTGAAGGCGACGGAGGTCGATTGGCCGTTCATTATTTAAGCCCTGTAAGTTATTAAACTGTTTACTTTGATCTCCAGAATGATTATTCTAATTAAGTTAAGAAAATACAATAATAAAGATCACTCAAGTGCGTCATGTGCAGTGATGAAAGGTCATAGTTCTCGCGATGAAAACTCCGAAGATAATTTTTTGCTCTTTAGGTATCCTGCTGTTATCCTGTTTTGTCGCCCACGGAGTGGAAACATGTAGTCAAAGGGAAAGCGCCGAGCACGTCATCGGATATTTGATAGATCAGGTAGCGAAATCACATTTAACATTTACCAGGAATGAAACCGAATATTCGAGCCAGGAGGCCGCCGACCATATCAGGAATAAGTATGAGTATTTCAAATCCCGGATAGAATCCCCTGAGGATTTCATTCATGTTTGCGCGTCAAAGAGCCTTGAGTCAGGCAAACCTTATCTGGTATCGACGGCGCAAGGGAAGATCGCCGTGGAAAAATGGCTTGGCCAAATACTCATAGAGTACAGGGGAAAATAGAAACTTTTTTTGCGCGCTCCACCCAGCTCTTCACGGGACCTGAATACCTTATAGCAAGTGTTTGAGCAGACTGGCAGACCATTCCTTCAGGTGATTGTCGAATGACCGTTTTTCCCACTCCTCCAGACTTATCAGATCGGACTCTTCCAAATCTTTTTGAAACATTGCCTGCATACTCTCGGCGAAGTCCCGGCCGAGGATCACGGCATTGGCCTCGTCATTGGTAAGAAAGCTTTCATTGTCCAGGTTGCTGGATCCGATAGTAGACCAGACATAATCGATAACTGCCGTCTTTGCATGCAGCATCCCTCCGTGCCTCTCAAACAATTGCACGCCTGCTTTTAACAACCGGGCATAGTAATGTCGGCTCGCACGGAAAACCAATGGGGAATCACTGAAGCCGGGAAGCAGGATCTTCACGTCAACACCGCGCGCTGCAGCATCGGTGAGCGCTTTTAACATTTGGTCGTCAGGCACAAGATAAGGAGTCGTCAGGTAAATGGAGTTTTCCGCATGGGTGACGGCTGAAATGTACATCATGAATATGAGTCGATTGCTTTCGCCCGGTAAGCTGCCGACCACCCTGACCAGCGTGTTTCCAGCCTGCTCCACATAGGGGAAATAGTTCCTGCCGGGAAGCGCCGGTCCCTTTTGCCTTTCCCAGGTTTTCATGAAAAGCCATTGGAGCCGTAGCGCCGCCGGACCCTCGATTCGAACGTGTGTATCTCGCCAGGGTTCATCCTTCTTCTCCCTACGATACCGACCGGCTGAGCTTCCGGAATAAACAGCGCTGACGTTGACTCCGCCGGTGAAAGCGATGGCTCCGTCAACGACCAGAATCTTACGATGGTCTCGATGGCGCAGCGCCCATTTTTTCCCCGCCAGCACCTTCCATGGATTAACGGGATTGAATTCAAGCACCAGGACCCCGCCATCGCGCAAGCGCTGAAAAAAGCTAACCGGAGTATTTTTGGATCCAAAACTATCGTAAATCAGGTTGACTTGCACGCCTTCGGCGCTTTTCCGGATGAGTAGATCTGAAAATCGTTTGCCGACTTCGTCATCTTCAAATATGAAGGTTTCAAAATTGATGTTATCTTTAGCGCTTTGGATGGCCTCAAACATCGCTGTGTAGGTAGCCTCACCGTCAATGAGCAGGGTGACCTTGTTGCCGGCCACCAAAAGACTCCCACTGATGGTCTGCATCAACTGAACCTGCTGCTCCAGAAGTTTGGTTGCATCGACCTGCCCTTCAAGCCGTTTGATCATGGCTTTACTTGCTTTTGAAGAAAGCTCTCCTTTATGCCCCATGATCTTTGTGGGTTGATCGGAGCTTGAGAGTTCATGGTACATCATTTTCTGTACATTCGGCAGGGATGCACAGCCGGAAACAGCAATCAGGCAGAGAAAAGTGAGTAATGAGAAAAGAGGTCCCATGAGCGGGCCGGTGCTCAAATTTTTCATTGCACGAATCCTCGAATGGCCCCTTCTTTTGAATGCAGTTGACCTTGAATATCCTCCCCGTGCCTTTAGAAAGAGGGCAGGGGGACTTCAATCACCAGGGTCGGACAAACTCATTACTGGTGAAAGCCTATGCTCAAACTTATTGTTCCCGCACTACCGATAACTCATTAACATCCTTTCTGATATCGTAAAATACCAGTAACATGAAAAGGGTTCTCCCTTGCCCATTTTTCAAAATGGGGCAAGGGAGATTTCAATCATCGGGGCCGGCCAAATTCATGGGTGGTTAAAGCCTAGACTTATTGTTCCCGGACTACCGATAGCATGTTGAGTTTTAGTACCTCGCCAGCGCCTTTTGAAGCTTCCTGGCTCCCGTCGGCGCCTTGACCTTCCCGGACAGGATCTGTCCCGGCGTGACCGGCCGGCCGTAATATTCTGCGTTTGTATCGTCTCTGGCCGCAATGACGGTGCCCTCAAAAGAGACGCCGGCGAAAATTCCCTGGCTGCGGCTATAGGCATAGACTGCGGCAACAGGCGTTACATCCGCCTCGGCCGTGCGTCCAATGGGACCGGCAGCCACACTTATATTGCCTCCAAATTGCACGTTTCCTCCATGAGCGAATGCCTCCACGGCCTCACGAGTATTGAGAACGAAAATGAACTCGGTTTGTTCTGCTCCGATCTGAAAGCCGAATCCCGCTCCACCAGTCGCGATTGAAGAGGGTCCACTCCAGCCTTTGGCTGTTCGCGCCACTACCACACCGGTGCCGCCGCGCCCGCTGATCCCGAAGCCCGCCTTGTAGACCGTCATGATAGCCACTCCCCTGGCGTGCCTTAGCACCTCCGGGGGGATGGATTTTTCGGGCATGTCGCGGAATGCCTGGATTGTCGCCACGGCCCGATCTACCTCATCCTGCTCGTTTGCGTATGTCGCGGGCGCATTGAACGTTGCAACAAGGGCCACAAACAGTGAAAATAACAGAATGCGCTTTATCATTTCATCTCCTTAAGCAAATGGCGAGCCCATCGGTTCCGGAGTGGTCAAACTGCCGGAGAATATGCGCTCTGGTGAGTTGCGTCTGATTTGTCCATATCTTTCATGAAACCAGAACTATAAACAAAAACAAAAATACAAGAACAGCGCCTTTCTTGATCCAACATCCTTGCGGGTGTTTTTGAGAACCTGTAACAAGATTATGGTGGTTGGCATCAGTCGTTCAACATGAGACCGATCTCACTCAAGCTTTCCTTATCCTTGCAGCTTCTTATCGGATTCTCCGTGTTTGACGCCAATATCCCTCCCGTATCTTGCCGGATAAATACTCCGGTTATTCCGATAAATCCTGCCTTCAACTACTAGCTTGTCCTGTCAGTTGCTTAGGCAACTTCTATGCCCAGGGAGATCGAGAACCCTCTCTCGCTTTTTTTATCTAATGTATATGGGTACTTATGGAAGGAGCGCGTACAGCCCAAGGATGTGGAGTTGAATAGAGAAAGCGTTGCATGCAACAGAAGCGTTGCATGATTTCTGTGTCACATGTAACACTTCAATGCCGGGGGGAGCCTTTTGGGCCGAAATGGGCCATACGCGCAGACATGCCTCTGCTCTGCTCATTCGGTCAGGGCTGGAATTCAGGTGCTCCAGGGGCGCCATAATGCGAGACGTCTTTAATCACAAATGTACCGGCAGAACATACAGTCACCACTGCACCCTGGATCAGAAGGATGTGCGCCGGCCTGCCATCATCGTTCATCGCGTGTGGCGCGGGAGGCGACGCTCCATCCTGCGCGCTTATGTTGAACTAAAAAAATCCCCCTGTCCGGATAAAAGAGGACAGGGGGCATTGTAAAACGCTATTAATGACCTTCCCGTTGACCGTAAGATCTGATCGTCAATGGTTTCATCACATTACATATCTATTTTCGACCGCCGCCATGACCCCCGCCGCCGCCATAAACGCCGCCATAACCACCGCCGGCATAATAACCACCGTCGTCATAATAACCACAGTCGTTATCATAACCACAGTCGCCACCTGGGAAAGCGAGGTCGATGCCCGAACCCGACGATATAGACAGGTCTGGGACATCGAGGTAAAATCCGAACGCCGGTGCAGTGGATATACCGCCGATCATTGAGGCTAAGGCTAGCGCCATCAGGACTTTGATGGCTGTCGCAGTAAACTTCCTGGCTCGCGTGTTTGAAGTTCTCATAGTTACCTTCCATTCTTAAGATGATTCCCTATCGGACAATAGGGTTTGCTGACTTGACGTTGTGGCAGTCGCGATCATTTGCGTTTTGCCTTCGACTTCTTGAGTCCGTGATGGCTGAATAAGGTATCGGCCCTCTTCTTCTGGGCGTCCGACATGCTGGCATAGAGAGGCTCGAAGGCAGGGATGAAATTTCTGATGCCCTCTGCATGTGCTTCAACAATTTCGCCATAGGATTTGAGATCGTCGATAGCGGTCATCGTGCTTGCTGCTTCTGACCTTGCATTGATGAGCTCCTCCATCTTTTTCGCATTGTCCCGCATCACCAGGGTGACGTTATTCCATAGCTCTTCCTGCGCCGGGGTGATCTTGAGCTTGGTTTGAAGCTCTTTAATGCGCGCCTCAACACGGTCGGGCCTTGAGGCCTTACCAGCGGTCGCCATGCCTGGCTCGGACGATGCCGCGCGCGAAGGACTTGGATTTGCAAGAACCATAAAGGCGAAAAGCGCCACCGCAACAGCGAGCGTGGTTGCATAAGTGAACTGACAGGGAATTCTTTTCATAATTTGTCTCCTTGTAAGGTTGTAAACACCACAATTAATAGTAAGCTATAAGTTATTGAATTCAATACGCTAGTACGAAAATTTGCGATCACCTGGATGTAAGACCTCGCGCTCCTTTCGAATGGTTTTCTGATTTCGATTATCACGGACTATTTGTCGCACCGGCCCAATTTTCCTTATTGTTGTGACCGCTCACCTCTCATGCCAAAATGCATTCAAAATCCCCCCTGCCCCCATTTGCTTGGGGGCAGGGGGGATTTTGATCATCGCTGATATTGGCGCCATCTTGAACGCACCCTGGCGTCAGGCTCGGCTGCCAAATGTCCGGAAAGGCTATTCATTATAATTTGGATGATCAAGATCTGTGCCGAAGATAGAGATGACAGCATCTCATTCCACATTGTGAAGGTATGACTTAAGCTTAAGTCTAAACGGGAAGTGTTCCGGTCTATAGCCGGCAAGGAAAGGGGGTGTTGCATGCAACAGAAGTGTTGCATGATTTCTGTATCACGTGCAACGCTTCAACCTCGGGAGGTATCTTTAGTGAGGTTGTATCTTTTGATTTTCCGGTAAAGGGTCACTCGATCCATACCCAGCAAGCGAGCTGCTTTTGCTT
>PLSV01000193.1:247-3984 GCA_003165235.1 Syntrophobacteraceae bacterium | reverse complement strand
GCCTTCGTGGCGCACAGTCGTCGGCGTACCGGCAAAACGCATGCCCCCTTTTCTCCAACTCCTTGTCCAGATCATCGAGCAAGATGTTGGATAGCAACGGCGAAAGTGGGCCTCCTTGTGGCGTCCCTTCCGTTCGGGGCGATACGACACCTCCGGCCATAAGTCCCGCCTGAAGATAGCGGCGTATGAGTTTTAGAACCCGTCTGTCGCCTATCTTACGTGCAACCCGCGCCATCAGAATGTCATGGTTGACGCGGTCAAAGAACTTCTCCAGATCCATGTCTACGACCCAGCGTCTGCCGTTTGCCGCATATTCGCGTGCTTTAAGCACCGCCTGATGCGCACTGCGGCCGGGCCGAAATCCGTAGCTAGAGTCCGAAAAATCCGGTTCGAAGATGGGTTGCATTACCTGATTTAGCGCCTGCTGTATGAGCCGGTCCATTACTGTGGGAATGCCCAATTGTCGCATTCCCTTGCCGCCAGGCTTGGGGATTTCTACCTTCCTCACAGGCTGTGGCTGATACCGGCCTTCGAGCAGTCTTTCTTTGATGCGCGGCCAGTGTTCGCGAAGGCTGGCTCTGAGAGCGGAAACACTTACTCCGTCAACTCCTGCTGAACCCTTGTTTGCCTCCACCTGGCGTAGCGCTTTCAACATGTTCTCGCCTTCGACCACCGCTTCCATCAACTGCATTGTCTTCTGGCTGGAGTGCTCTTTCCTTGCCGTGAGGTTTGACGCGCCAGCGACAGGTTCTTGCGGATTCCGTCCGCTGCTCCCCGAAGAGTAACCGGGCATCCCAGCCCGATTTGCTGCGTCTCCATTCCTCATCGAAATTCAAGGCTCCTGCCACATACTTCACGTTCGGGCCTTCGGTCCGGTCGATGGACCTACTATGCCCTCGGCTGACTTCTGCCGACCCATCCCCCCGTCTCTCGACGACAGTAGCACTGGGCAGATCGACAGACCTCCCCGGGTAATGCGCACCCACCTTTACGCTTATGCCCGCCGCATCTACGTCCATGCCTTCCGTACAGGTATCGGACTTTGAAGATATACGCCTCCTCATCCGGCATGACCGCCTCGTATGCGATTTCTGTTCGTCGAGCCAGCGCTTTGCCTGCGGCTTCCTTCAGATTCCACCTCGCGGTGGACACCCTTGCCGTCCGGCTAACAGTTCCCCCTGTCGGGTCTGTAGAGAACTTGCACCTCCAAGTGAACGCGCCCTGCCGGGCGCACGTAGAGTAAAAAGCCGACCCCAGAGGGTCGGCTTTGGTTTAATCCCTGAGAAGGGATGAAATTATCGATCCTGATGAGGATGATGCACTGGAGACCTCCGAACATACAAACCCTGGTCTAAAGTGGAACCCACAGGCTGACATAATTTGGCGAAATCTCCCATGTGTGGCTAGCTTTATTAATTTTGAGTCCCTTGCTTATGATTGCTCCTCTTCCAAACCTGCCAAGTGCCGCAGAATAAGCACATTGGTAATCTCTTCCTCATATGGCTCCTGTACGATATTTTCAGCGAGGCTGCCTATTTCGTCCCAGATAACCTGTAACTCACGCTGCACAAGTTCCTGGTCAATCGGGTCACCTCCGTTGCAATGAGCACGGAGAGTTTCATAGTGGGGTTGTACCAGTGCTCTTCCATACTCGGTGAGGTACTGAAAATTTCTCTCGACGGTGCAAATGTCGTTTATTAATTTCTCCCGATCAATTTTGTTTGGCTGGTCTACCTGCGATTCCGCCAGGATTTCTTCGATTTCTTGAATGTATTCCTGGATCAATCTTTGCGCGGTTTTAAAGTGTTCCAAGAAACCAGTTGGGTCCGAATCTAAACCGCACTTCCTGACATATTTCAGGTCTTCCTTTATAGAATCCAGCATAGTTTCAGATGGCGTCCAACCATATTCTCCAATCACAATACTACCGTCGCTGAATAACTTTAGCTCTCGACCGTCTGCCAATTTTAGGCTGCAATAACGCTTACCATCAGAGCAAAGGTCGGCGCCGATTCTCTGACCGAAATTATGAATTTTCCCAAATGCTTCCATAACAATTTTCTCCTTAATAAGTTTGATTTTTCAGGAACAATCCCAATTTTTTCGATACCGAAGCCAATATAGAAAAATTTGAGCCGGGGTTTCTTCAATGTGAGTGAAAGTCGCAGTGAAAGGTCGATCACTGGACTTAGAGTGTTTTCCATTCCACAATCATTTCCTCGATGTATGCCTTTGTTCTCTCCAAGACATGCCTCTCACCTTCCAAGACAATCCTGCGCTCATTTTCATTTTGCACAATAATGTCTACGTGCGCCCACCCATTGACCACATCCTTCACTTCGCGAAAGATTGATTCATTATCATAGACCAGGGTGAGGGTAGTGAATTCGGAAAGCATTTTTTTCACCTGTACATTCGTTTCTTCAATATAGTCCGGAAACACTTGAACATCCTTGATCGTATTAATTAATATTTCTCCATAGAATTTCAGGTTATGAAACGTAAATACATCTTCCGGAGCCCCATCTTCTTCAAGCCATTTCCTGGCCTTGGAAAGTTGTTCAAAATCGAGGACGATTGGTTCGTCTCTCCAAGGCAAAGAAACAATCCGGTCGCTGATAAACTTAGCTTGGCAATCGAGTTCAAGTAATTGAGCTTCCATCTTACAATTCTCCAATAGGTTAGTTTTGATTTCGGAACGAAATCACGTCCGTCCCGATTTCTTCTATGCTGAAATTAATATAGAATAATCCGAGCCGGTTTGTTCAATTCAATGTAGATGGGAAAGCTTCGGGAAATTCCCATTATCAGACCAGGTTCAATCCATTGCTGTTGTTTGGGCAGTAATCTATGGCGGGCGGCAAGAGCTTCCTCCGTCCGCAATGAAACGAGGTCGCGTTCCACCTCAGCGAAAAGGCCCAGCATATAAAGCACCACTTTGCTCTCAAGTCCACCATTGATACTCCCGGACCTCACACCACCCATAGACTCTATCATTAGGCGTTTTGTAAAGGTCAGGGCCAGGGTGGTTTGCCATGCCAGAAAGTGGCATGTGCATGTTGCGTCGGTTTGTTCGCTTGCTCGCTACTATCGCATAATTTTCGCATGAACACCCTCCAACGCGGAGGGGTGGGAATTGAGGGCCATCAACAACTGCGAAGCCAGTGGTGCCCTGAAATTGCCAAAACCTGTCCCGTTGACCTTTCTCTTACGTTTTTGATTCTTATATATAAAGGTTCTATTGGCCTGCAGGGTGTGATTCTTGTGATATATCCCCGTATCCAGGATGGGACAACTTGGAAGATAAACCTATTCATCTTACTGAGAAGACAAATCAGCGGAGTCTTTATGCGCTTGACGGCCTCAATTTCTTTCTTGCTGATGTTCGTGGAGGAGTCGGACCGTTTCTGGTGATTTATCTGCTCGCCGTTCTCCACTGGAACCCTGCTAAAATTGGGGTAGTCATGTCCGTGATGGGAATTGCCAATCTCCTTGCAGACGCCCCATGCGGNNGCATTGGTCGATGCCGTCAAAAAGAAGCGCCTCCTGATCGTTGCCGCCGCCTTGTTAATGGGTGTTAGCTGCATTTCTATAACCATTTTCCCATACTTTTACTGTATCAGTGCGGCGCAGATCGTCAACGGGGTCGTATCGGCTCTTTTTGGTCCTGCTATAGCAGCTATCACGTTGGGCATCGTTGGTCACCAAAAGTTCGCAATTCGGGTCGGGCGCAACGA
>PLSV01000193.1:0-240 GCA_003165235.1 Syntrophobacteraceae bacterium | reverse complement strand
TTAGAGACGATGACATTGATTACCTCCGCTCGCGAGGGGGGGCCACAAAGACAACACCCGACGGGGTGGTTGCTTTGAGTATAAGAGCTTTGTTCGCTGACCGGAAGATCTTGATCTTTGCCGTCGCCGTGACTTTGTTTCATTTCGCTAATGCGGCAATGCTTCCTTTGGCGGGAGAATTGCTCACACGGAATCACGAAACCTTTGCTTCCCTCAATATGTCGGCATGCATCGTAGCCG
>PLSV01000420.1 GCA_003165235.1 Syntrophobacteraceae bacterium | reverse complement strand
GAGGTACTGTGCGATGCCTGTCCCGGAACAAAGAATTGTCATTCTGGTTGCTGATGATGACGAGAATGACCGGTTGTTGATCGAGGAAGTATTCAAGGAGGTTGGTATTCAGTGCTGTCTCAGGTTTGTCCGTGGTAGTCCGGAGTTGATGGACTATCTCCATAAGCGACCACCCTTTGAAGATAAGGAATGTATCACGCCAAATCTGATTCTCCTTGACCTCAATATGCCTCACCGGGATGGCCTTGAGGCGCTTGAAAAGATTCGGGCGGGCGGGGCGACTAAGCTTATACCCGTTATCATCCTCTCCACCGTTCCTGATGAACTGACGACTCTTCGAGCCTATGCGCTCGGAGCGAATGCTGTCTTTCTAAAACCGCCCACTTTTGAGGAGTTGAAGGACGCGATTAACGCTTTCAGGTTGTTTTGGATTCGATATACAGAGCTGCCGACATGGGACACTGCGTGCGCGTGTTGAAGAAGCTCTTGGACCTTCTGAATCTTGACAGAAAAAGCTCTCGAAAACCTTCTAGGCCAATGAAATCATACAATATCCTAATCAAAACCCAAGTGGAAAGGCTTACCAGACCATCTTGGACAGTTTTAGGACGCACAGCCATCCCCGCTGGTTGCCGGCAAAGGCCAACGAACAGGCAAGCCTTTGTTTGAGCTGTTTCTATAGTTCCCCCGTTTCTCTTTCGGATATATAGATACCTTTAATTTAAATTGTTAGCAATACGGGAAAAAGGACTGGCGCTCACTTATGGAAGTTAATTGGGCAAGAGGTTACAGAGGTAGTTAATGAACATCATGGACAGGATCAATTATCTATTTTCTAAATTTTGGACAGAAGAAATCTGTTCTTGTGCTTTTTTTCTAAACTCAAAAGGAGACGCTATATTATGAAACGGATCTTTGGTGCCACCTGTACCAGTTACTGTGATAGATCCAAATCCAAAAAGTCTACCTAATACACTTTGGTTAACCTGAATACCTTCAATCTTGTTGAGCAATACCTCAAGTGACTTTCTACGAAATAAGCCAGTTTTCACAATAACACGCCTATTGGTTATTCCGAATTCAGATGTTACGTACTGAATTAATGGACGCATAAACGCAACTATTGCACTTAAAGCGAACAGACCGCCAAGAGCTACCATAAATGTCCTTACATTGGCTTCCTTCATATTGACACCTACACCGAAAAGTGCTAACGCAACTATAAACCAAACTATAGGCCAAATAAAAATTACCAGGTTCAACCTGCCGCGATATACTATCTGCTCACCATCCATAAGATTTCGGTCAATATAGCTCATAACCTCACGTCCTTTTAAGCCTTGATTTTAAGGCATAATGAATAATTAGATTGACCAGCAGAGAACACCACGCTACGTATTAGCGCATCTAAAGATCCCATCCTCCTTTGTGGACAGCCGGAACCTTCAGAAAACTCCCGGCTGTCCTTCCGGAATGGCTCACCTCATCTCGCGTTGGAAGCCTGCACGATCATGTCGTGGGACCAATCGCGCAATCTTGGCTTTCCATCTTTTCTGTATCCATCTGTAACGGTGAACCAGTGATCAGAGTTCCAACTTAATGGACTCCAAAGTGGAAAAACGGTACGTCAACCGAGACCCCTGGGACCGGTCGATCCCGTTCGATGTCAGTCCGATCATATTCTCGCTCCGGCGGATTGGCGACCTCGTTCGATTCCCAGTGTTCACTCTTTTGCTCGTACCGGTGCTCACTTTCCACCTCAGGGACCGAATCCGTATCCGAACTGCTGCTATATGTTTCCACTTCACGATCAGCGTAGCTATACTGTGTAGGGATGAAAACCCACACAACAGCAACAAACACACTGAAGATTAGTAGACTCATTTTTGTCAGTATCATTTTATCTCCTTCTTGCCGATCATCATTGGCATCTCGTTATTTTATTGACCACCAGCCCGAATCTTGGCGCCTGATAAACGGCCCTGCCCCGACCAGTAGTATCCTCCGCCACCCCCGAAAAGCACAAGCAATAAGAGAATTATCAGGATGGCGCTCATATCATCACCACCTCTTTAGCTTGGACGGGACTGAGCATATCCGCCAGCATCTCTGACCTCGCAGGGGGCCTGTTGTTCGAAAACGACAGGAAGAGCCTGGAGGCTATTTATTGAAGACCTTCTTTGCTTCGCCAACCTTTTTCCGCACCGCGCCCTTCAATTGGTCCTTCTTTCCCTCTTCTTCGAGACCGCGGTCGCCTGAAAGACGACCGGCGCCTTTTTTGACGGTCCCTTCGATCTCTTCTGTCACACCCTTGATTTTATCTTTTGTGCTCGACTTCATGATGTTTCCTCCAATCAAGTAGACTCGCCAAAATGGACAAGCCGGAAAATACGATCTCCCCCCTTTGGGTTCGGACGCCGGATTGGTTCTCGGGCGTCCACATACGTTCAGGCAAACTTCATGCCCGGGGGGCGAGAGCTGTTGCCTTTAATATATTATAATTTTTACGGACACTTATCGCCAGGTCAGTGCGATGGAAAATTGTAGATTGAACAGACAGAGTGTTGCATGCAACAGAAACGTTGCATTTCTGCCATGTCACATGTAACGCTTCAATTTCTGCTAATGACTTGGGTGATGTAACGTTATCGAACCACTGCTGTGTGGCCAGGCCGGGAATGGGCCAACGAGCAGAATGATTAATACAATGAGCAGAATTGTTCCCAACATTTCCATGTTCTGCAGCGAACGCCATGGAGATGCTTCCCTTCTCGAGGGAATGTGCGGTTTCGCTGAGAGAATCTTGAGCCTGGCCGCACTTGGGAGAAAATAAACAGGGGGCGAAAAAGGAGAAAGCCAAGGGCGGGGGCTCCTGGCTTCCGGGGTGGATGAGTAAGGGGTCACTTAAAAAGTGAGCAGAATCTTCTGATCGCAAAATAGCAGATTTCCCCCTTTTGAAAATCAGGTCAAAAGTGTATTTCTCATTCACGAATACAGTAATATGAAGGTAGAGATCTACCCGCTGTTTCCTTTTCTGCCTGCCCGAACCGGGAAAATTCCCTTCTCAAAGGCGAGTTAAAACATGTTCAGGAAAGCATTTGGCTATTTCATGGCATGTACTCTTTTGATTGCAGCGGATTCGGGAAGCGCCGGGCATGGAGGGTAGATGCACTATTCCGATTGAGGTGGAGGTTGCCATTGCGGATACATGGGCGGAGAAGTAGAGATAGGCGCTTCCGAGTTTTGACTCCCGTTATAGATGGACCATGGGAATGTGAAAAATGATGAGCAAGCCTCAACTACTTCGAAGAAGCTTCCCAAGTCTGGAGTTCCTTTTCTGCCTCTTCGCGTGCGATGACGTGTCTCTCTTGTATCTTGCCGAAATATATGTCGCGTTTCCCAGCAATGATGTACAGATTGTCGTCGGTGAGTTTGCCCCCCTCTCCGACCGCTCCTTTGACTTGCTTCCAGTTCCCTATTAGTTGATGGCAGCTCATGACTTGTTCCTTGTCTTTTGAAGAAATCCTTTTCTATTAGACCCTGCGCTGGAACAGCGCCAATATAGGCAAAATCGGGAGAATCATCCCTAAACCGCCTCTTGGGATCTTATGATCCCAAAATAGCAGATTTTTCCCTTTTGAAAATCAGGTCAAAAGTGTATTTCTCATTTACTATTACAGTAAAATGAAGGCAGGGTTCTGCCGGCTGTTCCCTTTTCTGCCTGCCCGAATCGGGAAATTTCCTGCTCAAAAGCGATTTAAAAAATGATTTCAACAGCCTGAAGATGCCGCGCCCGGTGAGTCTGCGACTAGAGATAAAAAACTGAGGATTCGCATTGGCGCTAACCAATGTGAGATCATTGGCGGAAGATGAAATAATGGTTGGAGGTTAGATCGCGATTTTTGATTTAAATAGCTGTCGTTCTGTCCGCTATTTTTCTTCCCACGCCTTCCTGATGGCGTCATCGACTTTCTTGTCCTCTTTCTCCCTCTCCTTTGTTTGGTTGTTCTTCACCTCTTCCTGCTCTTTTTTTTCCTCGGCGGTTTTGGAATCCTGGTTCGATCCAATAGGAATTTTAAAAAACGGGAAATTGAAGATTGTGTTTCTGCCAGGATCAAAGGTATCGTCGGCCGCGCCGGATACAGCCGGAGCGCTCAGAAAAATTGCAAGCAAAACCGAAACGATCCATCTCTTCATGGCGAACTCCACCGCGGAACATCATCGCCCGCCCCTGTTTATATCATTTACGCATACTCCCCCTCAACAGGCTTTTTACCCATTTTTCGGATATTTCATGGTCCCAGGGCGTCCCGCAGGGACATGGGTTACCGTGGTGGATGCTTACGACCTGCCCCTTTTAGAGATGCTGCAGTCAAAGCCCTCCTTTGTTGACAGCAATAAGACCGATTACTACCGTTAAGAAAGTTTTATCGGGCTTAAATCCGCCGGGGCGAAATTGAACCTGTCCCTGCATATCACCTGTTAGACAAGACTTCGACGGGGCGGCATATTCCGTGTTGGCTTTCAACAACCGAAGCAAATTCAAACGGCCATCCGGGACCTTCAGAAATTACCGGCTGTCCCTGAAAAGGGGAGTGGAGTATATGATTGTAACTCAATCACAACCTGGATGGGTGGGCAAACGTCCCGCTTTCAAAATGCTCATCTCTGCGGTCTGTCTTTGTTTGTGCGCCTCACACGCCATAGCGGCCGAAAATCCGCAGGCCGTGGTGAAAGCCGGTACGGACAACGTGCTTCAACTCCTCAAGCAATACCCTGAAAACACCGTGGCGCAGGGAAAAAATCCGAGCGGCAGTAAATGAATACTTTGATTTCAATGAGATAGCGAGGCGCGCCCTGGGACCGCCATGGAAAGAGCAGCCCCCCGAAAAGCAGCAGGAATTTACGCGGTGCTTCAGCCAGTTGCTCTTTAATACCTATATCGGAAGGGTCGAAAAGTATACAAACGAAAAGATCACGTACAACCAGAAGCGGAGGGAAGGAGATTACGCCGTTATCGAGGCGCTTGTAACCGGGGGCCAGCCTGGCGCGATCCCTATCGATTATTACCTGCGACTGGAGGACGGGAACTGGAAGGTATACGATGTCGTGATCGAGGGGATGGGTCTGGTGACCAACTACCGCGACCAGTTCAACTCAATATTGTCGAGAAGCTCATTTGATGACCTGTTGAGGCAGTTAAAGAATAAAATTGCCCAGAGTTGAGAAATTCTTTTAAAGACCCATAAATTGGAGGAGCCCTTGAAGAGCTCCCACAATTCCGGCCAAGTAACGTGGAGCGGCGCTCTTACTAAATTACTCAATCATTTTAGGGCCTTCGGCTTGCAAAAGATCTCCGGCGCCGGATAGTCAAGAGTTGTAACAAGCAGTCTGGAGAACCTCCTTTCGTTTTGA
Source organism: Syntrophobacteraceae bacterium (assembly GCA_003165235.1). Classification (GTDB taxonomy): domain Bacteria; phylum Desulfobacterota; class Syntrophobacteria; order Syntrophobacterales; family Syntrophobacteraceae; genus SbD1. The sequence goes on along the minus strand of PLSV01000420.1, from coordinate 3,427 downwards.
GGGACATTATGCCACTGCTCGACAAGATATTAGGACGCCGGCTGGCGTCGTGGGAAGGCGCAAAGCAAAAACTCAGCGTGCTCACCGGTGTGCCGGTGCTGGGATTGGATGCGCTCGCCTCGACCGGGTACGGTCCCGAAGCCGCACTCACGATCTTGTTGCCGCTCGGCGTGATGGGCCTGAGCTATTTCCCCATTATCATCCTCGCGATCGTAGTGAACCTCGGTGCCCTCTATCTGTCATATCGGCAGACAATCGCCACATATCCGAACGGCGGCGGAGCGTACATTGTTGCGAAGGATAATCTCGGCATTCATGCAGGCTTATGCGCAGGGGTCGCTTTGCTCCTGGATTACCTGCTGAATGTCGCTGTGGGAATTGCAGCAGGGGTCGGCGCGGTGGTCTCGGCCATTCCTGCACTCCATCCGTACACGCTCCCGCTCTGTCTCCTCGTCCTCTTGACGCTGACAATTATTAACCTGCGCGGCGTTCGCGAATCGGGACAGGCTTTCGTCGTCCCAATGCTTGCGTTTCTGGGTTGCATCGCAGCGGTCATTTTCATCGGACTCATCCGTGCCTGGCAGAGCGGCGGCAATCCTCACCCGGTCGTACCGTTGCCGGCGATCCCCCAGGGGACCGCAACTGTGAGCGTATGGCTGCTCTTGGGCGCCTTCGCCAATGGCTGTACGGCAATGACCGGAGTCGAGGCCATAAGCAACGGCGTGCCTCTGTTTCGGGAGCCAGCGGTTCCCAATGCCCAGAGGACCCTGACGGTGATTGTGGCTATCCTCAGCCTGTTCCTGTTAGGTGTCGCATATCTATGTTCTCTTTACCACATTGGAGCGATGGATGAGCAACAGCCGGGTTATCAAACAATCCTCTCGCAGCTTGTCGCGGCTGTAGCGGGGCGGGGGGTGTTTTACTACGTAGCCATCGCCAGTATATTCATCGTCCTCACGTATTCGGCGCAAACCAGCTTTGCAGATTTTCCTCGTGTATGCCGGCTGCTGGCGGAGGATGGTTTCTTGCCGCACGCCTTCGCCGATCTCGGACGACGGCTCGTTTTTTCGCAAGGCATTGTTGTCCTGGCCATTCTTTCCTGCCTGATCCTGGTCGCCTTCGGGGGTGTGACCGACAGGCTCATTCCGTTATTTGCGGTCGGAGCGTTTAGTGCGTTCCTTTTCTCGCAGGTTGGGATGGTGGCGCATTGGCTGCGCAAAACAGGCAGCAGACTCCGAATTGCATTAGTTTATAACGCGTTTGGCGTTGTGGTCACTGGTATTGCGCTCGTGGTCATCATCGTCGCCAAATTCATCGAGGGCGCCTGGATGACTATAATTGTTGCGCCGCCACTCGTTTTGTTGCTTCTGCGAATCAAACAGCACTACAAAAAGATTGCCCGGGAGATCGGGGCGCCGTTAAAATTGCGTGCTTCGAAATTGCAACTGCCTGTCGTGATCATCCCGATCGATGGTTGGAACCGCATCGCCGAGAAAGCGATGCGGTTTGGTTTGCTACTGTCAGACGACGTCACTGCTGTGCATGTCGCCACTGAGAACGATGATGCGAAGGGGCTGAAAGAACTCTGGGCCGACAAAGTTGAGATACCTGCGAAAGCTGCGAATTTCCCCATTCCACGCCTGGAAATCATCGCGTCACCCTATCGGATGCTCTACCAGCCCATTTTGGATTTCGTAAACAAAGCCAAAAAAGAGAAACCGGACCGGCTCATCGCTGTGATCATTCCCCAATTGGTCGAGCCGCACTGGCGCCAGTATCTGCTGCACGATCTGGACGCCGCCAAGCTGAGGACCTTGCTCTTTCTGGAACGTGACCAGCGAACCGTTGTGATCAGTATTCCGTGGTATTTGCACGAAGAAACCACAGATGGGAAGAAATGATCGCTCATTCTATTAACAATTGGTAATGGACCGACAGTGCCTTAACAGTTTCAAATATATGAAAGTGGCGATCCGGATGAAAGCCATAAAGGTTGAAGACGCACCCCTTTTCAGGAAAGAATTTGAAAATACAATTTCTCAACCCGCCTTGAGCACCCATTTTTGTTTTGACATAGTTCCTAAATGAGAATAGATACTGTATGTGCTAATTCACTGGGAGTCAGTGTGCACCGGAGATCAAGGAACCATGTTTCTTAGACCGCTGAAACTGCCGGCTCAGGTTTTCTGTATCGTCCTGCTGTACGCCTGCAGCTCTTTGCTCTGCGCCAATGCAGTTGGTGAAACATCGGCCGTCGGATCGCAATGCAGCGTTGAAGCCGACCGTCCCGTATTTGAGCATCGGATCGAGACTGAACACTTTATTTTGAGATGGACCAACGCAAGCTCACATGCGGCTGACAACATCAGCGATCCAGAAATTGTGAGGGAAACCGCCGGATACTTCGAAGCAGCCTGGGACAAGCTCACCGGCCTTTTTGGCAGGATCCCCTATCTTCCGCCCGGCGGCTCCAAAATAGGAGTCATCTTTCATGATCTTGACTGTTACGCTTACGCTGACCCCCCTGAAGGCCCCATCGAGTTGAATTCCTCGGTCTGGATGAGGATGCCTGCGATTCGGCAATCCACTTCTGCGCATGAACTCTTTCACAAGCTCCAGTATGCCTATGGCTTCAAGACCCGATGGGTCCCCCAAAAGCCGATGCTCTGGTTCACGGAGGGGACCGCCGCATGGGCCGAAGTTTTCGTATGGGGCAGAGTGAGCAGAAGCTGCAAGATTGAAGACATGTTCAGGGACACGAGTATTGACCTGTACCAGGCAGAGGACATGGCGCTGCCGTTCTGGATTTATCTAGTATCTGGAAACAGCGGCGCGCCTATAGATCAGCTCATGGTCAAGCTCTTCGAAAAGTGCGAAGAATACAACGGGGATGTGAACAAGGCCCTCTTCGACGTGATACGGGATGCTTACGGTTCCGTAGACTCTTTCTTTCTACGTTTTGCACTCGAGCGCAGGGATGGCTTCTGGCGAGAACCCTTTTCGCAATCATGCAACTATACGCGCATTCTGGGTCCGGACGGCAAAGACCTTGTGACTGAAATCGAGCAATACCAACACAGGAGATATGAGCTGTCACTAAGGTCAACTAAAGCGCCGTAGAGATCTTTATCATGTCCGCCATCTTTTGTGCGCAACGCCTTTGAAGATGCAGCCGGTGGGCACGATAAAGCCATGCCCACCTTGTTGTCCGCCTGAAATCACGATACGTCTCTGAATATTTGAAACAGACTATCGATTGCCTCAGCGCTGGCGCTTATTTTGAACCCAGGTTTGGTATTACTGGCGCCCGCTACTGCTCGTGCTTTCTTTTTTCCCGTTATCCGGCGAAGCCTTCCCTTCGGGCTGCACATTCTTCTCAGCACCGGCCGCAGGTTTCTCTTTCGACTTCATGCCACTCATGGGTTCG
>PLSV01000042.1 GCA_003165235.1 Syntrophobacteraceae bacterium | reverse complement strand
CTGAAAACCCTTTTTGAGGAGCCTACTTCATGAGCGATCAGTATGATGTTGAGTTGAGCGAGGACCATATAATTCTTCGGGATATGGTTCGTAAGTTTGCGGACAACGAAATTGCGCCTTTTGTCGAGCAGGATGAAAATGACCATCGATTCCAGCGCGAGCTCGTGGACAAGATGGCGGAGCTCAATCTTTTCGGCTGCCCTATCCCGGAGGAGTACGGCGGGAACGGCATGGGTTACCTGGCCCACGCCATAGTGACCGAAGAGATCGGCAGGGTATCCGGTTCACTAAGGATCTCTTTAAACATGCAAACCATGGGAACGTCGCTCTCCATCCTGAAGTGGGGCAGTGACGAACTCAAGAAGAAATATATTCCGGAACTGATGTCAGCAAGGCTTTTGGGCTGCTTTGCAATCACCGAGCCCAATTCGGGTTCGGACACCGTGTCCATGGCCACTACCGCTGTTAGGGACGGAGACAGCTACATTCTGAACGGCCAGAAGAACTGGATCAGTTGGGCGCCTGTGGCCGACATAGGGATAATTTTCGCAATGACGGACAAGGCCGCAAAGCACAAGGGGATGAGCGCCTTTCTAATGGACATGCACTCGCCCGGCGTATCCACTATCGCAACCAAGGCCAAGCTGGGGATATGGGCCTGCCCGACCGGTGAAATAATCATGGAGGACGTAAAGGTCCCGGCAGGCGACATCATAGGTCAGGAAGGAAAAGGCTTCGGCCACCTCATGGAGGAGCTCGTCAGCACGCGGCTTACCGCTGCGTCCGGCGCGGTGGGAACCTGTCAGGCGGCCCTGGACGCATCTATCAAATACGCGTGCGAACGCAATCAGTTCGGCCGCCCGATCGCGCAGTTCCAGATGGTCCAGGAGGTGATCGCAAGGATGGTTGCTGAAACGGAGGCCGCAAGAGCGCTGGTCTGGAGATGCGCCATTCAAAAGGACCGCGGCTTGATCAACAACAACAGGGAGACCGTGCTGGCCAAGTTTTACGCATCCCGGGCTGCGGACGAAGTCCCCAACCTGGGTCTGGAGGTCTTGAGCGCATATGGGTATTCCAATGAATACCCCATTGCCCGAATCCTTCGTGACGGCAAGGTGTACAAGATCCTCGAGGGGGCCACGAACATCATGAAGATGATTCTCGCAACAGATGCGCTCGGCATAAAAAAGGCCAACAAATAAGGCAAGTGTTTGCCCAAATGAAAGGCTCGTTTAGCTCGAAATTAACCTGTGGAAACAATTGGGAGCAGCATATGAGAGAAGTGGTGATACTGGGGGCAGCCCGGACTATTGGCGGACAATTTGGAGGATCGTTCCAGAACCTGACCGCGCCGGAACTCGGCGCTGCGGCCGTAAGGGAATCTATAAAGCGATCCGGAATAACGCCTGACGTTATAGATCAAACCATCTTCGGCAACGCCTGGCAGGCGGGTGTAGGACCTAATCCGGCAAGGCTTAGTTCGGTCATGGGAGGAGTTCCGGTCGAGGCGCCGGCGGTTACGGTAAACGTCCGCTGCGGTTCGAGCATTCAAGCTTTGATTTTAGGAGCGCAGGCGATCAAGGCGGAAGACGTGGATACGGTTCTTGTGGGCGGGACCGAGAGCGCAAGCCAGATCCCCTACGGCCTGCCTCGAGCCCGCTGGGGCTACCGGATGGGCGACGGGCAACTAATCGATCTGATGCATAAGGATGGGTTTCGGTGCCCGCTCGGCGGCGGTCTCATGGGTGAAATAACTGAATGGCTCGCCGAGGAAAAAGGCATTTCCCGGCAGGAACAGGATGCGTTTGCCGCCGAATCTCACAACAAGGCCGAAGCTGCAGTGAAGGCCGGAAGGTTTGTCGAAGAAATCGTCCCGGTTGAAATTAAGGGTAAAAAGGGAGACCTCGTCTCGGTCATTGACGAAGAGATTTACCGCAAAGGCGTTACTGCCGAGAATTTGAGCAAATTGCCGACGGTTTTCAAAAAAGGCGGGACCATCACCGCCGGCAACGCGTGCGCCCTGTGCGACGCAGCGGCGGCCGTCGTGCTTATGGACAGAGCGAAGGCGCAGGCAATGGGGCTAAAACCCATGGCCCTTCTTCGCGGCTATTCGTTTGTCGGGGTCGATCCCAAACGGTTTGGCATATCGCCTGTAAAAGCCATCCCGGCAGCGCTCGCAAAAGCCGGCCTTGCGCTCGGGGATATCGAGCTCATCGAATTAAACGAGGCGTTCGCCGCCCAGTATATCGCCTGCGAGCAGGGCCTCGGCCTTGACCGCTCCAAAGTCAATGTCTACGGGGGCGCCATCGCCCTGGGGCATCCTGTGGCCGCTACGGGGACAAAGCTTCTGACTACGCTTCTCTATGCGATGAAGCAGCGCGATGCGACGTTTGGAACGGTGAGCATGTGCATCGGTGGAGGCAACGGGGTTGCTGCGGTTGTCGAGCGGCTGAACTAACCTGTCATTTAGTGGAGTTTAATATGGCTGTTAAAAAAATTCTCGTCGTCGGCGCTGGGAACATGGGAGCAGGAATTGCGCAACTCTGCGCCCAGCAGGGTTTCGAAGCAGTTATCACCGATATCAGCCTGGATCTTTCCACTAGGGCCAAGGCGCTGATAGACAAGGGCCTGCAGAAAAGGGTTGAGAAGGGAAAACTGAGCGCAGATCAAAAAAACTCCGTTCTTTCCCGCATCTCGACTGCGGGTGATCTAAGCCCCGCCCGGGAATGCGATTTTGTAATCGAGTGCGTTCTTGAGCAAATGGAGATAAAGAGGAAAGTTTTTGCGGAGCTGGACAAGCTTGCGCGGCCCGATGTCATTCTGGCTACAAACACGACCTCGCTTTCCATCAGCGCAATAGCCGAGGCCACCAAACGCCCGGATAAAGTGGTCCAGATGCATTTTTTCAATCCACCCACAATAATGAAGCTTGTGGAGATCATGCCGGGAGTGAAAACCTCCCCTGAGACCCTGAGCGTAGCTGAGGACCTTGCGAAACAACTGGGCAAAGACCCGGTGGTCTGCAAAAACGAAGCGCCCGCAGGGATTGTCAGCCGGATTCTGGGGCAACTGCTAAACGAAGCGACGTGGCTGGTGGCCTCCGGGGTGGCCTCGCCCGAAGATGTCGACAAAGCCATGAAGCTTGGGGCCAATCATCCGATGGGTCCCTTTGAGCTGCTCGACCTTATCGGCCTCGACGTGCACCGCGCCAAGATGCAGACTCTGACCGCCATTCTTGGCGACCCTCGCTACAAGCATCCGGAAATCGTAGACCGGCTGATTGCCGAAGGCCGCCTGGGCAAGAAGGTTGGCAAAGGGTTCTATACTTATGAAGAGGGGAAATGATGTTTGAATACATCAAACTCGAATATGACGGCGCAATTGCTGTTCTGACCGTCAACCGGCCCGAGAAACGCAACGCCGTCAATAATGCTACGGTGGAAGAGATCGACAGGGCGCTCTCCGAGCTTGAGAAAAACGCCGGGGTGCGCGTGTTGATCGTCACCGGGGCGGGAGACAAGTCGTTTATTGCCGGGGCCGACATCAATGAACTTGCCCGGCGCGACACTCTTCTGGGCAGAAGTGAATCCCGGCGGCGCCAGGAAATCTATACGCGCATAGAGACGATGGAAATTCCGTCCATCGCCGCCATAAACGGCTTTGCAGTCGGCACGGGCCTGGAGCTTGCGATGGCTTGCACACTGCGGGTCGCCGCCAGTTCCGCAAAACTGGGCCAGCCTGAAGTAAAACTTGGCATAATTCCCGCCGCGGGCGGGTCCCAGCGGCTTCCCCGGCTGATAGGAATGGGGCGGGCCATGGAGATGATACTGACCGGCGAGCCGATAACCGCCGAGCAGGCTTTGTCCATCGGCCTTGTCAATCGTGTGACGGCGTTGGAATCGTTGATGGAGGAAGCCAAAAAGCTTGCAGTGCTCCTTTGCTCCAACCCCAAAATGGCCGTCCAATACGCCAAGGAAGCGGTCCTTCGGTACAGCGAGGGGTCTTTGGCTGCGGGCCTGGCCCATGAATCCTATCTGCATGCGCTTTCATGCGGGACTCAGGACAAAAGAGAGGGAACAACCGCCTTTTTGGAGAAGCGCGCACCCAGGTTTGAGGGAAAATAGCCAGGCAAAGGGTTAGGGCGTCTTTAACCCGGCAGGGAAATGGGCCTCTTTTGCGTTGTCCAATACCGGGTTGCGTTCAAGGCGGCGGCATGTCCTGTCCGTTCGTGCTGAGGCATCGAAGCATGGACGGACAGGACATGCCGCCCTTGGATGCCTCAGGGCCAACGGTCTTTAACGCAGCGTGGCGTAAAAACATAAAACTTCGTCAGGGCGGACTGAAAGGAGGTAGTGTATGGACCTTAGAGGCAAAGTATTGGGTTTATCAGAGGCCGTCGAGCGATATGTGCATGATGGGGCCTTGATTTCATTTGGCGGATTTTCCTCTACCCAATGCCCAATGGCTGCAGTCCACGAAATCATTCGCCGCAGGATCAAAAACCTCCATGTCGTGGCGGCTTCCAATGGACAGGCCGTAGATGAATTGATCGGAGGGGGCTGCGTGGAGGGCATTGAAATAGCTTACGGCGGCAACGGCAGGTTCGCCTCGACCTGCATACGCTTCAGAAAAGCTGCTGAAAACGGCGAAATCAAGGTGGAGGATTACTCGAATTACCAGATGACCTTGAGGTTCATGGCCGGCGCCATGGGTGTTCCTTTTCTCCCGACGTATAGCTCCATGGGTAGCGATATTGTCAAAAAGTGGAGATATGACGAAGAAGAAAGACGGCAAAATCCACAACTGGCGCCAAAGAAGCTTCTCATCATCGACAACCCGTTCAACGTAACCGACCGGGTGGATCGACTGGTGCTCGTGCCTGCCCTGCGGCCCGACATCACCATTATCCACGCTCAAAGGGCCGATATCTGGGGCAACGTTCAATTAATGGGCTTGCAGTTTGCCGACCTCGAGCAGGCCAAGGCTTCAAAGAACCTGATAGTGACCTGCGAAGAGATCGTCGAAACCGAAGAACTCAGAAAAGATCCTTACAGAAACCAGATTCTTAACTTCCAGGTTAGCGCTGTGGTGGAAATGCCCTGGGGCGCCTACCCTTGCGCCGTGTTTGGCTACTACGACTACGACCCCTGGTTCTTGCGCGATCTGTACCAAAAAGCGGCGAAGGACGAATCCCTGTGGCAGGGCTACCTCGATAAATATGTCTACGGGACCAAAAATAGACAGGAGTTTTTGGACCTGATCGGCATGGACAGGCTTAAGACCCTACTGGCTGACAAGGAAGCCGGATACAATCCAGGCCTAAACCGGAGGTGAGGAATATGGCTCAGTACAGCCTTCAAGAGATGATGGTGATTATTGCGGCAAGAGAAGTCAAAAACTCCGACATCGTTTTGTGCGGTACGGGAATATCCATGCTCGCAGCTATAGCCGCCAAGAAAATTACCGCGCCGGAGGCCTCGATTTTTTTTGAAACCGGAGCGGTGGACGTTCAGTTTGCGCAAATACCTTTGAGCCTGGCCGATCCAAGGATTATGCAGGGCGCCATAAAGCTGGCGGGCCTGGCCGAGTCGTTCAATATTATCCAAAATCGGACTACGGGGCGTAGCGTTATAAGCATCCTTGGCGCCGCCCAGGTGGACATCTACGGGAATTTGAATTCCACGGCGATAGGAGAAGATTACCGCAAACCGAAGGTGCGTTTTAGCGGCAGCGGTGGAGCATGTGACATAGGGTCTCTGGCCGGTCAATTTTGGATCTTCATGGAATTAGGGAAACGAAGGTTCGTAGAGCAGGTGGATTATTTAACCACCCCGGGCTTCCTGGATGGACCGGGAGCACGTGAAAAACTTGGACTGCCCGGCGGCGGCCCGACACTGGTCATAACCGATAAGGCCTGTTTCCGCTTTGACGATACAAGCAAGAAGATGTATCTCCACAGTTGCTATCCGGGCTTTACTGCGCAAGCTATCCAGGATGAGATCGGCTTTAAGATAGATTTGACCAGGGCGTCTGAAGCTAAACCTCCAACCGAACACGAACTCCACATCCTTCGAACACAGTGCGATCCCGACAGGATGGTCTTGAAGGGACATGTTCAATAGGTAGTGAATTAAGAGGAGAATCATGAAGAAAATCAACCTTAAGGTGAATGGGCGTCCGAGACAGGTGGTCGTCGAGCCCGACCTGGCGCTGATCGATGCGCTCCGGGGCGTTTATAGTCTTACGAGCGTGAAGCAATCATGCGATCGTAAAGGGCAGTGCGGAGCATGCACGGTGATCGTGAATGGAAAGGCCGTACGCTCGTGTTTAGCAAAAATGGGTGACCTGGAAGGGGCCGACATAGTGACTGTGGAGGGCTTGGGAACGCCGGACAATCCACACCTGATCCAGGAAGCGTTCGTGCTGTCGGGCGCCATCCAGTGCGGATTTTGCACACCGGGCATGATCATGGCGGCGAAAGCGCTGTTGGATGCCAATCCCGATCCGGACGCCGAAGAAATTAAGAAGGCTCTGCGTCGAAATTTGTGCCGCTGCACCGGGTATGTGACAATTATAGATGCGGTAAAGCTCGCGGGCCGATTTCTCCGCGGGGAAATCACCCCCGATGACATTAGGCCCAAACCGGATGACGTTAAAATGGGGGTTTCTCATCCCCGTCCTTCAGCAATGATCAAGGCCTGCGGCACGGCCGAATTTTCAGCCGATATCAAAATCCCGGGGGCGCTGGAACTGGCCGTGGTTCGAAGCCCGCACCCACATGCAATCATTAAGGGCATCGACGTTTCAAGAGCCGAAACTATGCCGGGTGTCGCAGGCGTCATCACCGCTGCGGACATCAAGGGAACAAATCGTCTCAAACTCTTAATCGCCGACCGGCCGGTCATCTGCCGTGAAAAAGTGCAGATCATGGGCGATGCAGTGGCGGCGGTCGCCGCGAAAACCCGTGAACAGGCCCTGGCTGCGGTTAAAGCAGTCCAGGTGGATTATGAACTGCTCCCGGTTTTGGCGTCTCCCGCGGAGGCCATGGCGCCTGGCGCGCCTCAGATTCATCCGGACCGGCCCAATTTCTGTTACAAGCAACCCGTCATCAAAGGCGATGCTGACAAGGCGTTTGCAGAGTCCGCGGCAGTGGTTGAAGGCCGATTTAAGACTCAGATCAATCATCAGGCCGCCCTGGAGCCTGAAGCGTGCGTGGCGTTTCTCGAGGGCGAAGGAGAGGATGCCGTTCTGGTGGTCATCGGACGCAGCATCAATATCCATGGCCATATGGCTGCCCTTCAGGATGCTTTGGGTTGGGAAAATATTCGCTATGAAGAGGCTTTTGCAGGCGGACAGTTCGGCATCAAGATTGAAGTCATTACGGAAGGGATTGCCGCCGCCGCTGCGCTTCACTTTAAACAGCCGGTACGTTATATTCCAAGTCTGGAAGAATCACTGCTTATTACCAGCAAACGTCATCCTTTCGACATGAATATCAAGCTCGGAGCTGACAGCAATGGGAAGCTGACTGCTCTTGCAATGGATGCCGTGGTTGACAACGGGTCATATCATTCCAGCGGTCACGTGGTTCTCAACCGTGGATTGCATATGCTTTCCAGTTCCTATCATATTCCAAATATCAAAGCGATGGGGAGACTGGTTTATACCAACAATCCATGGGGTTCGGCCGCACGCGGCGCCGGACCGCCGCAAATGCTCTACGCCCTGGAGTGCGCAATGACTATGCTGGCGGAAAAACTCAAGATCGATCCGCTTGAATTCAGATTGCGCAATTCGCTCAAGCCCGGCCAGACAAAGGCGACGGGGCATGTAGTCGAGCAATGGCCGTTCCCCCAACTGTGCGAGGCTATGAGGCCCGCTTACGAACGCGCCAGAAATGAGGCTGCCGCACATAAGAACGGCGTCATTCGGCGGGGTGTTGGGCTGGGCGTCGCCGCCTTCGGGATAGGCATGCCGGGTGATAAGGCCCTCTCGGCCGTAGAGCTGGGTCCCGATGACTGTGTCACTGTTTATGCAGCAGCGGCCGATCCGGGTGAAGGAACCGACGCCATGCTCAGCCAGCTTGCCGCCAATGTGCTGGACTTGCCGCTGACCAAAGTTTGCGTTGTTACCCGTGATACGGATAGGACCACGGCTTCCGGTCCCGCCTCTGCGAGCCGCATCACCTATATGGTTGGAGGGGCCACCGTCAATGCTCTGCAAAAATTGAAAAAAGCAATGGACGATGCAGGTTCAAAAACATATGAAGCACTGAAAAAGGCTGGAGCTCCGACGCGCTTCCTTGGTGAAAAGACGACCGTCGAAACGGCGCCTTTGAATCCCGAAACGGGTCAGGGTCCCTCTTTTGAGTCAGATGTCCACGCTGTCCAGGTGGCGGAAGTGGAAGTGAATACACAGACCGGTGAAGTCAAAGTGCTCAAAATCACCACAGCGGTGGATGCCGGCACGGTCATTAACCCGCAGGCCCTCCTCGGCCAGATTCAAGGCGGCGCGGACATGGGCGTGGGATATGCGCTCAGGGAAGAATATATTCACGGCAAGACTAAAGACTGGGTCAGCTTCAAGTTCCCGACCATGAAAACGGCATTCGAAATGGAGACAATACTCCGTGAAACTCCGAGATCACGGGGGACACTGGGCGCAACGGGCGTGGGTGAAATGGCCATGACCTCGACGGCGCCCGCTGTCATCACGGCCATCAACGATGCTTGCGGTATCTGGATCCACGAACTGCCGGCCACCCCCGAGAAGATCAAGGCGGCCCTGGCGGATGTCAAATAGCAGTTTGGAACAATCGGTAATGACTGCCGAAGAAGAACATGAAAAGCTTTTAGCCGATCTCGGCCGGCAACTTCGAATTGTGGCCGGCCGGGAAATCTACTTCGACTGGGAGGGCTTCTTCTGGGACCCCAATGATTGGGACGAAGAAGTTGCAACAATTTTGGCCCGGGAGAGCGGTCTCGATGAGCTGACCGAGGCCCACTGGAAAGTGCTCCGCTTTATCAGAGAATACTATTTTTACCATGGACGCGCCCCAATGAATCGCCACTTGAAAGAAGGCGTTCATTTGAGCCTGGGTGAAATCGAGTCTCTTTTTCCGGGAGGCATCCGGCTGGGCGCTCGAAGGCTGGCCGGACTGCCCAATCCCAAGTCTTGTTTTTAAAATGGCGTTATGGCTATGAGCGGCCGGTTGATATATCTCGACAATGCTGCGACCTCCTTCCCCAAACCCCGTGAGGTGTTGGACAGGATGCTCCAGGGTTATATAGAGCTGGGGGTGTCCCCAGGGAGAGGAAGCTACGATCAGGCGCTGGAAGCCGAAGATGTCGTCCACGGCGCCAGAAAGAAACTGGCCATCTTTTTTGGGGCGCCCGATGCAGATCGGATTATCTTTGCGGCCAACGCAACGGATGCATTGAACATAGCTTTCAACGGATTGCTCCGGCCCGGAGATCATGTGATTTCCACCCGGCTGGAGCATAATTCCGTACTGAGGCCTCTTTATCACTTTCGGGAAATGGGCTGGATTTCCTATGACCTGGTTCACTTTGACGGCAAGGGTTTTGTCGATCCCGGCGAAATAGCTCGAAACATAAAACCAAATACCCGCATGGTGATAGTTACCCACGCCTCCAATGTCCTGGGCTCCGTTCAGCCGGTGGAGGAAATCGGCCGGGTCTGCTCCGAACGGGGCATCCCGCTCATCATCGACGCCTCGCAAAGCGCCGGAAAAATCCCCATCGATATGACGGCATGGAACGTATCGGCGGTAGCATTTACGGGCCACAAAGCACTGTTGGGGCCGACGGGAATAGGCGGCCTGGCGGTTCGCCCCGATCTGGATATAAAACCCAGCCGTTTTGGCGGAACCGGAGTCGATTCCAGGAGCCCGATCCACACGGTGACTTTTCCCCACCGCCTCGAGGCCGGCACATTAAACCTGATCGGCATTATGGGGCTTTCGGCAGGCATAGACTACATCATGCATAAAGGGATTGAATCGATTCACCGCGAGGAAATGGCCCTGCTGAAACGATTGCGGGACGGCCTTGCGGGTCTTGAGCATGTCGAAATGTATTGCGCCGGGGACCTGTCCGGCCATGTCGCCGTGCTCACCGCCAATGTCAACGGCGTCAGTCCGGAAGATGCCGGGGCCATCCTGGATGGCGATTTCAATATCGCGGTGCGCGTGGGCCTTCACTGCGCCCCATTGGTTCACGAGGATATCGGGACCATCAATCGCGGAGCGGTCCGCTTCAGCCCCGGGATTTTCAACACGCCCGAAGATATTGACCAAGCCATCAGGGCAATGGCTTCAATGTCATAACAAATCC
>PLSV01000222.1 GCA_003165235.1 Syntrophobacteraceae bacterium | reverse complement strand
CAATTTGAACTCACGGATTCAGGATGACATAATTGACACATGAATACATCTAGACGTTGAGAGCTGTATACTATACTAAACCCAGTAAGTGTCCCAAATCATCTTTACCAAGTTGCTCTGGCAGTAACGCATTTAGAGAGTCTTTTTCTTTTTGTAGGTCTAGTACCTTCTCTTCAATTGTGTCAGTACATATAAAGCGTAGGACTGTAACAGCTTGAGTTTGTCCGATCCTATAAGCTCGTGACCATGCCTGCATCTCAACGGCAGGATTCCACCATGGGTCACACAAAAATACGTAATTTGCTGCCATCAGGTTTAGTCCCACACCGCCTGCTTTGAGAGATATAAGGAATACATTTGGACCTCCTGCCTCCTGAAAACGCTTGATTACACTTCCCCTATCCCTTGTACGTCCGATTAGCATTAAGTTGGGAATATTTCTTTCAGATAACTCCTGCCGCAGTATTTCCAAATAGGAGGCGAATTGTGAAAATACCAGGATTTTGGAATATTCATTAGCTTGAATTATGGCCTGAACCACAGCATCGGTTTTACCCGAAGGCCTGCTATGACTTCTAGGACCTTCCAGTAAAGCAGGGTCGCAACACATTTGTCTAAGTCGCAAAATAGCTTCCAATACTGCACCCTTTCGCCTAGTTCTTTCAGTTCCTTCTTTGAAAGCTCTTCTCGCTGCAAACAGCCATTGATTATATAATTTTCTCTGAGTTGTTGCCATTTCGCATGGCATTATTTGCACAGTGAGTGGTGGTAACTCAGTTAGGACTTCTTTGCGTGTTCGTCTTAAAAGGAAAGGGGCTAAGGCGACATGAATACTTTCTAGCGCCTTACCGCCAGTTTGCGCTGAAATGCAGGCCGAGTGGAAAATGCTTCTATTCGGGAACCAACCACGAGCTACTAAGTTCAAATGGCTCCAAAGCTCATATGGATGATTCTCTATAGGCGTTCCAGTCAAGGCCATGATCTGGTCGTAGGATAGGGTTCTCGCTAGTGTGGCAGTCTTGCTAAGGACGTTCTTCATGTACTGGGCTTCATCGAATATTACAATGTCCCAAGTCGTTAATCGTAATAGTTCAATATGTTTAATCATCATCTGATAAGATGTAATGATGATAGTGCCTTCGTTAGGGTTTGATCCTTGCATCTTTGGGTCCCACTTTTCTATCCCAAAGCTTCTTACTAGTTTATTTGTCTCCCATATCCATTGAGTTATCAAAGATGCTGGGACGACGATCAGGTGTGGCCCCTTCGTTCGCGAAAGTACAGCTAGCGCCACTGCTGTCTTTCCTAAACCCATTTCATCTGCAAGCACAACTCCCAAACCGAAATGTTTGGCTTCCTCAGCCCAATGAACTGCTGCTCTCTGGTATGGTCTAAGATCAAAGCCATCCCACTTAACTGGAGATTCGTCAGCCTGTGCGTTCACCAATTTCCGGACTATATCTATAGATCCAGTGCGACTACCGAGTGCTATGGTATTAGAGTTAAGTAGTCCTAAAAATGAGGGAGGAATTTTCATAGAAGGGACTAGAGCTTCAATCGGGGTAATCGTGTCAACCCAAGACGATGGTAAAATAGCAAAATCTCCGGTTGGCAATCGAACCAAAGGATTTCTTTTCCAGAGGGAACCAAGTAGTTCGGGAAGTTCAAGTACTATCCCATCGAAATCAGCCGACCCTTTAACCTCAAACCAGTCCTGTTTTTCGTCAGCTCTGATTGACCAATCTGAGGAAGTCTTAATCCGTTTCCGTGAATTACTCCTAAGAATCCAGCCCGCTGCAACCAACTCCTCAAGCGACTTCGTACAAGAACTAATCTCAGATGGTAGATACCAAAGTATTTCATCGTCAGAGGTTGCAAACTTCGTTAAGCTATCCTTAAATTCCCTCTGTAGCTTATCCTCGGAATAAAATAAGGGAATTGATTCCGCGTTTTCGTGTGCTTCAAGGCCAGGAACACCAATTACGAAACCGTCTCTGGTAAGTGCCACTGAAAGGGTTGGAGAAATAGTTCCGTTGGGGATTTTCGCATTATGTGTAGCACTATTAAATTCTAATGTGTATCCGTTAAGCCTCCATCCGCCGGATTCTTGAACAGGTATAAGGTTGTTAATCGCTGCATTTCGAATTTTTCTCCAGGAGCCCTTGGCAGAAGGTTTCAAATACAGGCGTCCTAATCCGATAAGTTTCATTAAAAACTCTGAGGGGATAATCTGAATGGGAATTGGATCAGGGACAATTTGAGACGGCGAAAACAAAATAAATGAGAGAATTGCTCTATCTAACTTGTCGGGAAAGTGTTCAAAAGATCCAGCATCGACAGAGGCGAGGTCTGTTAATTGTCCTGGAGAAGGGCTATTTCGAGCTGAATAAGGCCTGTGCTGGACCAATAAATATAGGTCTGTTATTCTCTTCGTAACTGCTAAAATCAAACTTCTCTGATGCGCAAGGTCCTGCACTCGCCCCACTGATTTATCATACCTGCTTTGCATATAGCTCCCGAGTTTCTATCATCATGTTTAGAATGTGTTCCTTATGGCCGGTGGAGCATTTAACAAAAGGCATGATATCGCCATTCTTGGACAGATCATCTATTCTACATCCACCTCCACAAATAAATCGTAAATCGCAGTTCTTGCACGGCAGCATACTCTCGACCGAGGTCATTTCGTTTAAGTTTTTGGCAACCTTGATAACCTCTGCCAGCGGCTGATGATTCAGATCACTTATAACATCGACCTCGTCTATTCTATTACAAGGGAATACCAGCCCATTAGGTCCAATCGTAAGCTCGCTGTATCCGCAGTTCCTATGTAGCAATCCCATCGGATGATCTGAAAAGAAAGATTCCTGAGCATAGTTAGGGTAAACCTGCTCAAGCAACAATCTGCCTTCTACTAAATACTCTTCCATTGAGAGCGTACCAGCCACTATTGAATCTCTCACAGGCAAAAGCCGCTGAGCGATTTTGATTTTTAAGTTATTTGGATACTCATCCAGAAAAGATTTCGCCATAGATTTAAAATGTTGGTGGAAGGAAGGAAGAGTTTCTTGAGTTGGCGTCATGGCAAGTACGACTTTGATCCCAGATGTCAAAGCCCTATGGATATTTTCAAGTACTGGCTTGTAAGTCCCTTTGCCTCTGATGAATTCATGAGTCCCTTCATCTGGACCATCCAAGTTAAATTGAATTTCATCAACAGATTTGAAGCACAATTCAGCAATATCAGGCTCCCAGTTGACGCCATTACTTAAGACGGCTATTCGAAATCCGAGTGATTTAGCGTGATTTACCACACTTTTAAAGGAAAGCGATAAACTTGGCTCTCCGCCGGATAGCGTGATGCCCTCTCCACCAAGAGCAGCAAACTGTGAGATGATGTCAATCCATCGAGCCTGCTCCCATTCATCTGGTGTCCTTAAACCGGCCTTGAGATAGCAGTGCTTACATCTAAGGTTACATTCGGATGTTAGAAGTATGTATAGATTATTATGTCTATTAACCTCAACGTATGTACTAGCCCCAAACCCATTAGCTTCTAATTGGATTAATAGCCCTTTGATAGTGAATAACGCCCAATCAAAGGTCTTATTATAGGTATTTGCGAGCAGCATAATGGTAGATCTCAATGAATCTTCACGTTGGAGCATCTTAAACGCATCGTATTCAACATCATTGAGGACTACCCACCTGGCGTATTCGGGGCGGATTAGGATTACCGAAGAACCTTTTTTAATAAATGAAAAGTCCGACGGTACGAGGTACGGCTGGTCCATTGAGAGAGCTACGGTCTGTATTTTATTCTTCATCTTAATTCCGAAAGACAACGCCCAAGTTTATCCAAGATAAACCCGGGCGCAGAAGAAAGCACGGTCGTCCCTGCTCGCAGTATCAAACAAGTTACGATACTTCTTAAAACCAAAAGATCGAAGTACTCGAACGACTAATTTTGATTTTTTTCACAGTTCTTAAAACAGTATCCGTGACCAATGCGTGAGCGGTCTTCTATCTGGGCGGCAACCCACGTTATCTCCAGCGTCTCGAGCCAATCAAGTTCCTGTTCTCCCATCATTTCTCTCCTCGTGCACATCTTCTTTGCGCTTCCCGCTTTTCTACCGGACACTCTCTTTGTGAATGAAGGATACAATATCATAGGTAGCTCAGTCAAGCCGAAAGGTCATAGCGGAAAAGCCATTACTGGGCCATCTTCAGCCTGACCTTTAACGATCCTCGTTTGGGGGATTTTAGTAGCCTCCATGTGCTGGCAGAAAGTTTAGCAGGAGAACAGTCAGTCTGATGTGGTGATAGCCCAACAGTGGGATAGTTGGGGAAGCTTTGAAAACCGGCGATCTCCTGCACTTTTGTCCTACCCCAAATGGGAATGGAGCTTCTACTCTCTTTACGACCGCCTTTTCCCCGTTAAGATTGTGCGCTTTAGCCGGCAGGATCAGTGCTGCATGCAGCTTTGTACATCAATTACCTGGATAAGATCCCAGAGACACACATCAGCAGTGACGGTAATAGCGCCTCGCCGGACCGAAATCGTTGTCCCACCGGTATTTCCTCCCCGGACTTCCGGGCAAAAAATTCTTCCACCTCTTTTTTTTCTTGCCTCTACCCGCTTCCCGCTCCCCGCTCCCTCTTGCCGCTTCTGGTTGCAGCTTGTCTTCTGGTTGCAGTTTTGCAGGCTTAAACTATTCATGATATTCTGTTGTCGGATTGAATGAGCAATGAGCAATGAACAGAAAAGAACCGCCGCCCGGTGGACAGCCGGCAATATACCCTGGGAACTGGAGCGGGTGAACAAACTCATTGCTGAGTTGCGGAAGGCCTGAGGAATTCTTTGCGGAGGTTTCAGACAAACAGGATGCGGCGGCCACTGCACGGTGGGAAATCCTTTCGCCGGATGATACCCGGCCAAACCCGAAGGTCGCACTTTTTTCGCCGTGAGTTTGTTCTCAACGGCAAAACCAGTAGGAGGCGCTTGTGGAACCGGCGCAAAAGCAAAAAGTCGCAATCGTGAAATACGACGGGACCTTTGATTCTTTCGCGAAGGCCCTCGAACTCTGCGACGGCCTCGATGGGCTCAGGACCGGCGATAAGGTTCTTCTGAAACCGAATATCCTCTGGGGAGGCACGAGAGGCGTTCCGCCCTTCGGCCGGGTGACGACCTCGAAAATAGTCGAATACGTCCTTAAAGTCCTGCGTGATCGGGGGTGCGCCGGCGTCGCCATCGGAGAGGGAACCATTCCGAACGAGGAACTGGGCTCGACTACGCTTCGGGGTTTCGACTGGTCAGGTATCGGAAGGGTGGCGAAAAGGCATGGCGCGAGGCTGGTTGATTTCAACTCCGAACCTTACGAAGAAGTGCAATTGGAAAACGTCCGGGCCAAGGTTTCCAGGTGGGCCATGGAGTCCGATTTTCTCATTGATCTCCCTGTACTGAAGACCCATCTGCAGACAAAGATATCGTTAGGCATGAAAAACCTTAAAGGGTGTCTGAGTCTAAGCTCGAAAAAGGCGTTTCACCGGCGCGAACTGAACCGCTTGATTGCCTTGTTGAATATGAAAGTGCAGCCTTCGTTGACGATCGTCGACGGTATTTATGGGCTGGAAAGGGGCCCCGAGTTCCTGGGGACCCCTCATCGGATGGATCTTTTCATAGCCGGAAAAGATGTCTTCTCCTGTGACATTGTCGGGGCGACGGCAATGGGAATAAAACCTGATGAGGTCGAGTATCTCAAAGAGTTTGCCTCCCTGACGGGGCGGGCCGTATCCCTGGATGGGATCGAAGTGAGGGGTGAGCCCATTGACCGGGTGGCCCGGAAGTTCGAGTGGCGCCTTTCAGCGGAGGACATCTTGAATCAGGCAGGGATTGAAGGACTCACCGTCCAGGACGTCGGCCTTTCCTGTTGTTCCGGATGTGCAGCCATACTATCGGTTCTGACCGCTGTCCTTACTAAAGATTGCCCGGGGGTGGCGATGGATGGAGTGGAGATCTGCATGGGCGCTGAGGTCAGGGCAAAAAGGGAATCCCGGAAGGTTTTCCTTCTCGGAGATTGCGCTGTTTCGGCCAACAGCGACCTGAAAGACGCAGTGAGCATTAAAGGTTGTCCGCCTCCGGTCCTGGATACGGTCATGGCCGTGGCCCTCAAATGCCTTCCCCGGCAAAAAGCCGCCTGGATGCTGATGAAGAGAACGGTAAAGAATATTGCAAAGAAGCTTGGCGTCTACGATGAGACTTTTCCTGCTTTCGGCGTCTGCAAGCCGCCCACTTTCGACAGGAAGCACTTCTGAACTTTGAAAGAGTTCGGCGCTCCTTACAACCGGCTTTTTCCCAATCGCAACTCCAGACCGGCTAACTTACTGCGCGAAGTTTGGCGGGAAGACAAGAAAATTCGCAAGCGCGCCATCGCCAATCTCACCAGTCGGCCCGGCGAAAAAATTGAGGCGTTGCGCCGGCTTCTTCGATACGACAACGTGATTGCTGCGGCCACTGACCGCACAATTAAGCATGTCCTATCGAACTATAAAATTTATAAATCCCGAAGTGCTCTCGTGGCTCCAGATCGTTTATATCTACAGTGTCGAGACAATTTCGTAACTCCGGGAAAATATAACCTTAGGGTCTTGTTGTGCTGGATTCCGGCTCGACAAACAGGGGGAAATACAGCCGATCGATATGGGCGGCACGCAAGGCTGCATGGACAAATGCGCCGTTATCATCAGGAAAAACAGCTATTCGCCGGTTTTCCGGCAGCCGGAACAGCTCCGGCCGTTCCACCGCCAACTTGAGTAGTCGCTTGGTCGGCGCCGAGGGTTGAATTTTTCCGCTCTCATATTTTTCAAACGATTTCTCGCCCGTGCCGAATACCAGGCCAGCCTCGCGTTGTGTCAGGCCGCAGTATTGGCGAATGGCGCGGATCACCACGGGCACAAACACTTTTTCACCGTGGGCTAAAGCCTTCGCCGTGCGCCGCGCCATATCCGCAATCTGGTTGTCCTCATCGACCAATTGCCCTTCCATGTCATCAGGATCAGAAAGTGAGCACCACCAGCCGGGTTGCAAATATGTATAGGTTTTCCCCTCGATCTTGAACGACACAGATTTTTCACCGCGCGTCATGGGACGACCCGATTCCGGGCTTGGTATTGTGTCGGGGTAATTTCTTGGATTCTTTCCCATGGTCACGCCTCCTTGAAACTAATTAAAAACAGGGCTTGCTGGGCGTCGAGCGTGAATTTCACGTAGAGCGTTCGCCCTCCAACCTTCGGTTTGTAAACATCCTGCCAAATCTTGTGACCAGCCATTGAAGTCATTGATTTCTCAAAATCCGCGAGCGTTAAAGCCTGAATGACGGCCACGACCTCGTTATCGTCCATATCCAACTCGTCCGCGCCTTGTCTTGAGACGAAGGAACGGTTGAGACTCGCCGGATCGGCAAACGCCGCTTTGATGTCGGCAAGCTCGTAGTGTTGCTTAAGCTTCTCCATTCACGCCGCCTAACCCCCATTATGGGGGTTTCCGTCGCCATAGTCAATAGTAACCCCCATTATGGGGGCGCAAACTTTGTGCAGCTAGTAAGATACTTGCAAAATCAGGGGTTTACAATGCGCCCGTTCTGAACACGGTGAGGCTTATGTGACCATCCAATTTCACGCGCCAATTGCTATATAATAGATTCGGATTTATGTGTATTAGCGAACCCGCCGGCAGCGTGCTGCCGGCCCAAGGGCCGCAGGGAGTAATCTCGGACGGCCTTTGCTTTTTCCGGGATTATCCATCCCTGTAAACCTTCTCCACCAAACGCCTTGTAGCTGCTAAGGCTTCGGCAAAACCGATCCTCTCATCCTCTTTTGCAAACGATGCCTGCAGAACGAACGTTTCATACTCGGAGGCCCATAATTTGTCATTATGCAGAAGATCGAGCATGGCGGCGAACCGTTCCTTTGGATTTGAAGGCGCGCCCTCCCCTCCCCTGCCCGTGTCGTCTTCCGCCGTCTTTTGCGCCAGGGCCGCAAACCCGGACGCCCCTGAAACGGCGCCTTCGAGCGCCGCCAGGTCATGAAGATGCCGGACGATCGTCGTATCGTCTCCCTTGCTTCCTCGCCGGCGCGCGCACACGCGCCAGGCCAGCGTGCTCAACTTGTCGGCGGCGGTTTCTATAGGATCGATGCAGGGAAAGATTGAAACTTCGGGCGGCTGTTTCTGCGCCTGTGCAATCAGCGACTGAATCGGCCGGTTGACCGGCTTTAGCGCCGGTGTGTCAAAGGACATCTTGATGCGAAGGTGCGGCCGCAGGCCCGCACCTGTCGCGAAATGGCTTTCATACGCAAGGTCGGCCGCGAAAAATCGGCTTTCATTGCCGATCAGGGGCACGCCCAAAAGCTCGAATTCACTTGTCATGAGGGCGGATAGAATCTGCTCGCAGAACGCCCGCCGTTCATACCGGCCTGCCGTGCCGCTTGCGGCTTGCGGCATTATAACCTTGAAGTCGATATCTTCGGAAAAGCGCTTGATAAAACTCCAGCCCTTCGAGAGCGACGTGCCGCCGGAAAAGACCGGCGTCGCCCCGGCATGATCGAGAGATGCAATCACCCCGATCGCGCGGACGGCGTGCCAGTCCTTCTCGACCAAACCGGGCCTGGTGCCGAGAGCGTTGGCGAGTTGTTCAATGAGCTGCCGGTCAAGCATGTTCAAAACTCAGGAAGACGCCATTGTAGCCGATCTTGCGGCGCACCCTCTTCCTGACGGCGACCACGCGGCCCGTCGGCGTCTGGGTTGTTCGTCCGGCATTGTAGTCTTGCTCAAGCCGGGTGGTTGTGACCTCGACCCCGAGGCGCTTAAGCGCTTCGGTCAGGGTGGCCAGTCCTTTCGGGGGCACGGGTTTGTCGCTGAATGGCGTTCTTATGGCGCGGGTGTAGACGCCGTAACCGACCTTGAGCAACCGTCCGTTGTGGACCAGTCCACGAAGAACCCGCCCCACCTGGTCGTATCCGCCAAGGTCTCGGAAATCCGCGCGCAAAAATACGTCTCCGCGTTTGCGGGCAATCCGTTTCATGACGCGCGTTTCCAGGTTTTCCGCTCTCATATCATACCCCTTCCACCCTTGTCAAAATACGACATTTCAATCCGCTTTTCAATAGAAACATCAGGGAACTAAATCCAGGCAAATGAATCATAGCCGCTCAACATGATTTTATGAAATCCCCTGCTTGCCTGCCCCTCCCTTTTTGATTCCTACCGGTTTTGAACCACGGATGAAAAAACGGCGTGCATTTTGCCGTTTCTGGTTGCCGTTTCTGGTTGCCGTTTGGCAAGGCGAAATCACAGAGTAGTACAATATTGCCGGATTAGAAGAAATTGAGGCATTGAGGAATTGAAGAATTGAAGAATTGCACCCCTCACCAACCTGAATCCGCTGAATCTGCGCTCTATTTTCAGCGGGAATGGCTCTTTTAAAACCGAATAGTGGTCGAATGACCGAGGGCAGAGACACGATGCCGGATTGCCGTCTTCTCATCTCTCCCCTGGTCCTTCTTCGTTCTTCCTGCTCTTTTTCTTATTTTTTCTGCTCACCATTCCTCGCGAAGCGATAGAACCAAGAGGAATTATTTCCTTTTGCTTTTTCGGCTCACCATTCACTGCCGTCCTCCCTTCTCAGTCCTCGTCACCCCGGAAGTGTCCAATCCGGGGCCTCAGTCCTCAGTCCTCAGTCCTCAGTCCTCAGTCCTCAGTCCCCCTGCTCCCTGCTTCCCGCTGTTTTCACAGAAAATAAAATCCAAACATCCAATTAAATCAACTGCTTGTGGAACCAGCGCCTGCATTTCCGCTGTATTTACAGCTAAACTGCCCATCTGCCCATGACATTACTATTACACTATAACGTTGATTATTTCGTATTTGGCAGGCGGCATTTGACGCACTCACCCTTCTGACTCTCGGCGCCTGGACGAAAATCGCCGTGCGGCGTCGGCTTAGGACGGAAGGCGGAGGACGGAAAGGCTCAAAGCCAGGTTTCACGCGAAGCCGCGAAGCCGCGAAGAAAGAAAAGCAGACGGAGGTAAGCGAAATGTCTGCGGGGCAGGCCCTGATCCGAGGTTGTTAACTCTGGATACAAGGCGCTGGTTCTATGTAACCAAGCATTCAGCCTTCGCGGCTCTCCCTGACCTGTCTATGCTCAGGCTTTGCGTGAAAAAAATAAAGCCGCGCCTGAAGGAATCATTTTCTTTTGCTTTTTCTGCTCCTCGCGAAGCGATAGAACCAAGAGGAATTATTTTCTTTCGCTTTTCCTATTCACCATTCACCATTCACTATTCACCATTCACCATTCACTACAGAATTACTTGGAAAGCTGCCACCCTATCTGATATTTTAGCGTTGGCGGCTTCGGCGGACATGTCCGGGGCCTTTCAGTTTAAACTCTGTTTTCCAGAGGGCGCCGCTTGTTTTTAGAAACATTTTTCCAGAACCTACTTAACGCCATGCAATGGGGGAGCTTCTACGCCCTGATCGCTCTGGGCTATACGATGGTCTACGGGGTGCTGCTCCTCATCAATTTCGCCCACGGGGATATATTCATGGTGGGGGCGTATACCGGTTTTTTCGTAGCCACGCTTTTGCTCGGCCGCTACGCCTGGTTTTCGCCCGGATTGCCGCCCGCCCTGATTTTCGGCCTGACCGTAATGATCGCCATGATAATCACATCGGGAGTCGGCGTCGCAATCGAGCGGGTCGCCTACCGTCCCCTGCGGCGTAAGGGCTCATCGCGCCTCTATGTCGTAATTACGGCCCTGATGTGCGGGCTGATCCTTGAAAACGGCAATCTGGCCGTTCTTGGGGCAAGCCGCCGCAGCTTTCCCCAGCTTTTTTCAAATGCGGCTCACAATATCGCCGGGGTGACCTTCACCAACATCAAAGTAATGGTGATCCTCACAACGGTTCTGGTTTTCGTTCTGCTTGAGGCGATTGTGCGCAGGACCAGGATCGGAATGGCGATGCGGGCCATCTCCTATGACAGGATGGCCGTGCCGTTGATGGGCATCCCGGTGGATACGGTCATCGTTTTCACTTTTGCCCTGGGATCTTCACTGGCGGCCCTTGCAGGAGTGCTTTTCGCAACCGCCTACCCGGTGCTCGACCCCTATATGGGGGCGCTTGTCGGCTGGAAGGCTTTCATTGCGGCCGTTCTGGGCGGGATCGGGGAAATCCGGGGCGCCATTGCCGGGGGATTTCTTCTCGGGTTCGTTGAAATATTCGTTGCAGCTTTCTTTCCATCGACTCTGCGCGATCTTATCGCTTTCACCATTCTGCTGGTGTTCCTTAGCATAAAACCCATGGGAATTTTCGGTGTGGCAAGGGCCACAAAGATTTAGGCATCTATGCGCAATTACAGCTCTGTTCTATCTTACACGACACTTTGCGCGATTGGTGTGCTCGCCGTCAAACTCGGTATTCTTAACGCTTATGTGCAGCTCGTTNNGGGGCCTATGTCGCCTCGATTCTAAACGTGATGCTCTTCACCAGCAGTTCGATCTTCGGGCCGCCTCTGCTTCCCCCTTCCAGCGCAATTTATCTTTTCCCGGTCACGCTTATTGCCGGCGGCGCGGCAGCCGCTCTTGCAGGCCTTCTCGTCGCTGCGCCCTCTTTCAAGACGCGGGGCGACTACCTTGCGATCATAACCCTGGCCGTTAACTATATCGTCAAAAGCTCGATAGAGAACATCCAGCCGATCGGCGGCGCGCGCGGTTTCATGGGCATGCGAAACGTGATCGATTCAATGGAGAAGGTTTTAAATCTCCCATGGGCTATGATCTGGGTATTCATATCGGTTGGAGCGACTGTCTGGATAATCCATCGGCTTGTGAATTCGACCTACGGCAAAGGCATTGTCGCGCTCAGAGACGACGAAATTGCGGCCGGGATAATGGGCATAAACACTCAACGGATGAAGATAGTGGCTTTCATGCTCTCCTCCGGGTTAGCGGGAATTGCGGGAGGTCTGTTCGCGCACGTGCTGGGATATATAAATCCCGGGTCATTCACCATCATGAAGTCGACCGAAGCGCTTGTTATGGTGTATCTGGGCGGAATGGGATCGCTGAGCGGCTCGGTGATGAGCGCGATTATCTTTACGCTTGCGATGGAGGCCCTGAGGCCGCTTCAGGTCTTGAAATGGGTCGTGGCGCCGTTTCTGCTCATTCTTCTAATGATCTTCCGGTCCGAGGGGATCATGGGGCACAGGGAGCTCACAGACGTTTTCCCGAATCTGCGCAGGTGGTTTGCGCCAAGAGAAGGGCGGGCGTAATATGGCTCTTCTGGAAATAGAGCGCCTGACGCACTTTTTCGGGGGTCTCAGGGCGGTGTACGATCTTAACCTGACCATTCAGGGCGGTGAGTTGATGGGCCTGATAGGCCCCAACGGCGCCGGCAAGACGACCGTGTTCAATATGGTGAGCGGTTTTTACCGTCCGTCGCAAGGTCAAATCCGATTCCTCGGCCGTGATATAGGCGGCCTGAGGCCGCATCAGGTTACGGCCCTGGGAATAGCGCGCACGTTCCAGAATATCCGCCTTTGGAACAGCCTGAGCGTTTTTGAAAACATTTGCGTCTCTCAGCATCATCAACTCGGTTACGGTTTTTTACAATCGGTGTTGCGCACCCCAAGGTTCGTAAAAAGCGAGCGGCGGGTCAAAAAGACGGCTGAGGAGGTCATGGATTTGCTGGGGCTCCGGCCATACGCGCTCGAATTTCCAAAAAACCTCCCCTACGGGCTTCAGCGGCGCGTGGAGATAGGCCGCGCCCTGTCGGCCCGGCCCAGGCTCCTTCTGCTCGATGAACCAGCCGCAGGGATGAACCCTGGTGAAGTCGGAGGGCTCATAGAAACGATCCGGTGGATTCGAGACGAATTCAAGCTCACGATCTGGTTGATCGAACACCAGATGAGGGTTGTTATGAACGTATGCGAGAACATGCTGGTGCTCGATTTCGGCGAAACGATCGGCGAGGGCCGGCCGGATGAAATCAGGCGGAACCCCCGCGTCATTAAGGCCTATCTGGGAGAAGAAGAAGAAGAACAGAGTGCCGACAGTTCTGCAAACAAGTACTAACATGGAAAAGCGTGGGGGATGGGGGGCATGCGCCGCCCACACCCCCTCGCCGTTGCGCGGCTCAGTGTGGCGCTGGCGGTTGGCCGGAGGCCAGCCGCCAGCGCCGAGCGCTCGGCACTCACGCGCTTGCGCGTGAGGCCGAATCCTGGGGGGTGTGGGGGAAACATTCCCCCGCTCTTTTGAGCTATCGCAATTTGCAGAATTTTGCGCACATAATCAGAAGAAGAACCGGTCAATGCTTGAGGTGTCTGATCTTCACGTAAAGTACGGAAACATCGAGGCGCTGCACGGGATATCCTTTCGTGTCGACGAGGGGGAGATAGTCGCGCTGCTTGGGGCCAACGGCGCCGGTAAATCCACTACACTCATGAGCATCATGCGTCTTCCGCCCCCCGAAGGACCCAGGGTGAGCAAGGGTGAAATAAAATTCAAAGGGGCCAACCTTCTTCCGGTCCCCGCGCATACTCTTGTATCTAAGTACGGCATCGGCCTTGTGCCGGAGGGCAGGCATATTTTCGGAAACCTCACAGTTTTTGAAAACCTGAAGCTGGCGACCTTTGCAAGAAAAGACCGGGAGCAGATTCAAAGGGACTACGAACGTGTTTTTGCGCTCTTCCCGCGCCTGGCCGGCCGCAAATCTCAAAGGGGAGACCTGCTGAGCGGCGGCGAGCAGCAGATGCTCGCAATCGGGCGGGCGTTTATGAGCGGTGTTGGATTCGTCCTGCTCGATGAGCCTTCGATGGGACTGTCGCCTCTTCTGATGGGCGAACTTTTTCGGGTGCTAAAAGAACTCAACGACATCGGCGCCACCATTCTCATCGTGGAACAAAACGCACGAATCGCCCTAAAGTACGCTCATCGTGCTTATGTTCTGGAAGCAGGCAAAATAGTGCTGGAAGGCCAATCACAGGCTCTGTCGGAAAACCCGGCGATTCGGAAAGCATATCTGGGGTAAGGATAAAATGGTCAAAATACTCATTTGCGACGGACTCGATAAAAGCGGTCTAAAGATTTTGCGCTCGGCCGAAGGGGTTGAGGCGGATACGCCCGACGGACTTGGCGCGGCGGAAATCAAGGCGATTTTGCCCCAATACGACGCGATGATCGTGCGCAGCCGCACCAGGGTCACCGCCGATCTGATCGAAAGCGCTCAGCGGCTCAAAGCGGTCGGCAGGGCAGGCACGGGTGTGGACAATATCGACGTCGAAGCGGCCAGCGCGCGCGGGATACTGGTCATGAACACGCCGGGGGCGAACGCCATGGCCGCCGCCGAGCATACCCTGGCGTTAATGCTCGCACTGGCGCGCCACATCCCGCAGGCGACCGGGTCCATGCGTCATGGGCTGTGGGAAAAGAAAAAATTTGTCGGCACCGAGCTTTATCACCAGACCCTGGGCATAGTGGGTCTGGGGAAGATAGGTTCGATTGTTGCCGACCGCGCCCTTGCGATGAAAATGAGGGTCCTTGTCTACGATCCGCATATAGTGCCCGAAATGGCGGCGGTCTTGGGCGTCGAGTATGTCTCATTCGACGATCTGCTCGCCGGATCGGATTTCATTACCGTGCATACCCCGCTCACCGGCGAGACTCATTGGATACTGAACCGGCAGACCCTGGCGAAGACCAAACCCGGCGTACGCATTGTCAACTGCGCCCGCGGCGGGCTGATAGATGAGGCGGCCCTGCGCGAGTTTCTTTCCAATGGGCATGTAGCCGGGGCCGCGCTCGATGTTTTCGAAATAGAGCCTCCCACCGGGAGCCCGCTGCTCGATATGCCCAACGTCATTTTCACCCCTCACCTGGGAGCCTCCAGCCTGCAGGCGCAGGAAAACGTCTCCGTGGCGATCTCCTCCCAACTGCTTGACTACCTCCAGCGAGGGCTGATTCGAAACGCCATTAACTTCCCGTCGGTCAGCATGAAGGACTACGAAAGACTGCGGCCGTACCTGCTTCTGGCCGAGCGGCTCGGCAACCTCCAGGGCCAGCTTTGCAGGGCGGTGCAAAAGCTCGATATCACCTATGCGGGCCCGGATCTCCAGGAGGTCCCGCTACAGCCCCTTACCCAGACGGTAATCAAGGGGCTGCTCGACCCGGTCATGGCCGAAAAGGTGAACCTGATAAACGCGCCCCTTCTTCTCAAAGAGCGCCACATCGAGCTGACCGTATCCACGACTTCCCAGTCCAGGGGCTATACCGGGGAGATCACTGTAAAGGTGAAGGGGTGCGGAAAAGACGAATATTCCGCCTCGGCGGCGGTTTTTCCCGGACAGGAGGTCCGCCTGGTTCGGCTAAACGATTATATGCTCGAAGCCGAGTTGGAAGGGATCAACCTGATCGTCCAGAACCTGGACAAACCGGGCACAATCGGCCATATTGGGACAACGCTCGGCAATTTCAATGTGAATATCGCCAACATGCACCTGGCTCGCAGCCGTGAAAGGGACAGGGCGATCGCTATAATCAGGGTCGACAACGAAGCTCCCCCGGAGGCGCTGGAAAGCCTTCGGTCGCACCCAAGCATTATTTTCGTGCAGCAGGTTAAACTGTAGGGACAGTGAANNGAAAGGGCCTGATGCGTTACGCTTCGCTCTACCCAGCCTACGGTTCTTTTCATCGTTCAGGGTGTCTCGCGGGACATGATGAGCTGTGGTGAACGCTTACCGGCTCTTGTTTGGGAGATCCAAACCCTAAGGAAACAGGAAGACCGTCCGAACCAAATGCCCCTTCGGGGCAGGAGAATCCAGACCCTAAATTCTCATTTGCCGGATGACCTTATAGAATAAGTCATCCATAAATCGTTTGAATTGAGTTTGCGAATGCAAAAATATTTCGGCCCACAGGGAATTCTGGCGTCAAAAGTTCAAGGTTTCGAGTACCGCCAGGGCCAGCTTGAAATGGCTCAGGCCGTCTTCGAATGTCTTCGCTCGCGGAGCCAGCTCATGGTGGAGGCCGGCACCGGCACCGGCAAGACCTGGGCATATCTGGTTCCGGCTATACTCAGTGGCAAAAAAGTGATCGTATCGACCGGCACAAAGACCCTTCAGGACCAGATCCTCGATCACGATATCCCGTTTCTCAAGAAAAACATCGACCCGAAACTAAAGGCCGTCTGCCTCAAGGGACGCAGAAATTACCTGTGCCGGCGCAGGTTTCTGGAGTTTTGCTATCAGCCCACGCTCTGGAACAAGGAGGAGGCGAAGCTTTTTCGCCGGTTCCAGAAGTGGGCGGCGACATCGAATACGGGCGAACGTTCCGAAATCGATTGGCTGCCCGATAACTTCCGAACCTGGAACGAGGTCTGTTCGAGCACCGAGCATTGCATGGGCCAGCAGTGCTCGGAATTTTCCCGATGCCATCTGACGCGGGTGAGAAACGAGGCGGCCCGCGCCAACATAGTGCTGGTAAATCACCATTTGTTCTTCGCGGACCTCGCGCTGCGCGGCAAAGGCATTGGCGAGGTCATTCCTGAATACGAAGCCGTTGTCTTCGACGAAGCCCACCAGTTGGAGGATGTGGTTGGCGAGTATTTTGGGACCCATTTCAGCAGCTTCGCAATAGCGCAACTCGGCCAGGATATAGTGAAAGAATGCCGCCGCGATTCCAAGAAGCTTAATTTGAAGCCTGTTCAAACAGCCGGGCAGCAGCTTGAGGTGTTAAGCAGGCTTTTTTACAACAACCTGGCCCAGGCCGGAAAAGGGACCGGGCGTTTTCGCTTCGAGCCGGCAAAAGCCGGCAATGATTTCGCCGGCGCGTGCCGGCAGATTGCTCACGCCCTGGATCAGCTTCCCGCCATGGTTGAACCTTTTGCCGAAAAGGCCGAAAACCTCGCCTGCGCCGGCCGGCGTGCAGGCGAGCTTTCGGCCGCGCTCCAGTTGCTTATCGAACAGAAAGATCAATCCCTGGTCTACTGGCATGAGCTTACGCAACAGGGGGTCTTTGTCAATGCAACGCCCATAGACATCGGGCCGGTGCTAAACGAATTTCTTTTCCCCTCTACCCCCTCGGTAGTTATGACATCGGCCACCCTGTCTGTGGCCGGGGGTTTTGACTATGTGCGAAATTCGCTCGGAGTGCCGACGGAGGGCCGCGAACTGTTGCTGCGTTCCCCGTTCGAGTATGAGCGGCAGGCCATAGCTTACATACCCTCGCGTTTCCCGGCGCCCAATGACAGGGAGTTTTGCGCTCAGATGGGCGCCCAGGCCGCCGAAATCATCGAAAAGACCCGAGGCAGGGCTCTTTTCCTTTTCACCAGCTACCGAAACATGTATGAGGTTCACAAACTCTTTGAGGGCAAGATTTCGTTCCCGCTCCTCGTCCAGGGGCAAAAAACCAAACGCGCCCTTCTACAGGAGTTCAAGGACAGGGTCGATTCGGTCCTGCTC
The DNA here is from genome assembly GCA_003165235.1 of Syntrophobacteraceae bacterium. Lineage (GTDB taxonomy): Bacteria > Desulfobacterota > Syntrophobacteria > Syntrophobacterales > Syntrophobacteraceae > SbD1. The sequence goes on along the minus strand of PLSV01000222.1, from coordinate 17,590 downwards.
GCAACCAGTTCCTTCTGGCAGGGAATCGATGTGCCGGGGGAGGCGCTGAGCTGCGTTATCATTGACAAATTACCGTTCGAAGTTCCGGACGACCCGGTTATCGCAGCCAGGGTGGACCGTATCTCCCGCAACGGCGGCAACGCCTTTTATGAATACCAGGTGCCCAGGGCCGCAATCCAGTTGAAGCAGGGTATAGGACGGCTGATCAGGTCCTCGAAGGACCGCGGCGTAATAGCTGTTTTCGACATTCGGATGCTCACCAGGAGCTACGGACAGGTCTTCGTTAAAAGTCTTCCACCCTGCCGGGTGGTTCATTCTTTTGATGAAATCGAGACCTTTTTGAAAAGCTCTTGATTGCCGGCCGGCTTTCTTTACAACCATAACTCGTGTCCGTCCGGAAACACCGGATGTGACCATTCAGTTTCCGATCCGGGCTCGAGGGTCCGGGAAAAACAGGGGGATGCGATGCGGAAAATACTTCTGGCGGTGGATGGATCTCAAAAGGGGCTCGAGACGGTGTCGATCCTGGGGCGGCTGCTCAAAGACCAGGAAGATATGACGATAGTGCTCCTTCATTGCGTTCAGCAGATGTCCACACTTCTTCCGGAGGATCTCTGCATGGACATCGAGGAGACTACCAGGCTCCCTTTCAAAGATCGGCAAAGGGTAGGTCAAACCGTTGTGCAGGCCTCTTTGCGCAGACTGACCGATGCGGGTTTCCCGGAAGCCAACATTGAGCTTCGGCTCAAACTCGACAGCCTCGACCCGGCCCTGGACATAATCGAACAGGCGGATATTGAGCGAATCCGGACAATAGTGGTCGGCAGGCGCGGAAGGAGCCAGCTTGAGGCGCTGTTGCTCGGGAGCGTCTCCGGGAAGGTGGCCCAGTATGCGCGCGGCAAGATCGTATGGGTCGTGGATACCCCTGTGAACGATTCCATGAAAGTATTGATTGCTATGGAAGGGGTCCCGGAAGTCCGGGAGCTGTCCTACTATACGGCCGAGCTGTTCGGCCCCTGCCAGGGGTTGAGCTATACGTTCATGCACATTATGCCCCCGGTCCCCCCCAAGTTCTGGGATGACGGCCACATTCTCGACACGGCGGAGCAGAAAGACAGGCAGGACCGGATCGAAAAATGGAAGACCGACTGGACCGACTCGGTAAGCCGGTACATGTCGGAAGGATGCGATCTGCTGCTGGAGCGGGGAGTTGGAGAGCAGAGCGTGGAAAGCCTTATACTCCAGACCAAGCAGGGCATTGCGCGGGATCTTCTCAACGAAATCGACGCCCACAAGTTCCAGATCGTGGTCATGGGCAAGAAAAGCTTCCGCGAACAAAAGCCCTTCCTCATGGGAAGCCATGCCTCCAAGGTGCTGCAAAACACCACGGGGGTCATTCTGTGCCTGGTGAGTTAAGTCTGACGCGGAATAATTCGGCCATCACACAGAGGAGCCGGGTATGAAACCGATAGCCTGGAAGGCGATGCCGCCTTTGCTCCTGGGTATCGTCCTGGCCTTGCTTCCCGCCCCTCATGGACTTGATCTGAATGCCTGGCGTTTCTTCGCTGTTTTCGCATCGGTAATTTTCGCCTTGATACTGGAGCCGATTCCGGCTGCCGCAGTCGGGTTTGCAGGCATCTTTCTGACAGCGCTTTTGGGCCTGGCCGGCCCCAAACCCGCTGACTCGATCAAGTGGGCACTGTCCGGTTTTTCCAATACGACCGTTTGGCTGATCTTCGGCGCCTTCATGTTCGCTATGGGTTACGAGAAAACGGGCCTCGGCAGGCGCATAGCGCTGCACCTGGTCAGGATTTTGGGGAAAAAGACCCTGGGTCTGGGATATGCTGTGACTTTTACCGATTTGATCCTGGCCCCCTTCACTCCCTCCAACACAGCCAGGAGCGCCGGTATAATCTTTCCCATCATCCGGAATCTGCCTGTCCTTTACGGCTCGGTCCCCGGCGAGACGGCCCGCAGGATCGGGAGCTATATCATGTGGACGGCGCTTGCCGCCACGTGTGTCACCAGCTCGATGTTCATCACTGCTCTGGCGCCTAACCTGCTGGCGGTTGAGCTGGTGCGCAAGACAGTCGGGATAAGCTTCACGTGGACGGAATGGTTCATGGGATTTCTGCCCGTGGGGTTGACACTGCTCCTTTTGCTTCCATATCTCGTCTATAAGATATACCCGCCCGTGATCCTGGAGAGCCCTGAAATCTCGTCTTGGGCGTCTGAAGAACTCACTAAAATGGGCAAGCTCACCCGCAGGGAACTGGTGATGGCTATGCTGGCCTTTCTCGCACTGGTTCTTTGGATTTTCGGGAGCAGCATCCTGGATGCTTCCACCGTAGCGGGTCTTATCATAACATTGATGTTGCTGACCGGGATTGTCACCTGGGACGACATCCTCGCCAATAAACCTGCATGGAACGCCCTCGTTTGGTTCGCCACTCTCCTCGCCATGGCTGAGGGTTTGAACAAGGTCGGATTTGTCGCCTGGTTTGCCGGGAGCGCTTCGGCTCTTTTAACTGGAATGTCGCCTGTCGTTATCATGGTTATTTTGGTTACGATTTTTTTCCTCGTTCATTACATGTTCGCCAGCCTTACCGCCCATACTACATCGGTCCTGGCTGTAATTCTGGCCGCCGGCGCCGCTGTGCCGGGCGTTCCGGTTAAGGCGTTCGCTCTTCTTCTATGTTATTCGCTGGGGATAATGGGCATAATCACTCCGTACGCCACCGGTCCCTCCCCTGCCTACTTCGGAAGCGGATATATCAGCCGTAAGGATTTTTGGATGCTTGGCCTCATTTTTGGGCTGATCTTTCTTGTTGCGCTGCTGGGTATCGGCGCGCCAAGCCTTATTGCGACCTGGCATTGACGACAAGAGGAGGTGAGCATCCTTGGCCGCAATTAAGGCGCAGGGTGGCGCGGGTTTAAGTATGTCGCCCGCGCGCTGTAAAGTTCCCCGGTTTGGACCAAAATGGGCGCAGGGAAGGGCGACTCAGCCTACCTCATTAGAAAAAGCTTCCTTGGAAGGCGAATTTAATCTTCTATTCGGATGGATCGTCAAGGGCGTTCTTGATGAGCCTCGATCCATGGCGGATGGCGGCGATTTCGACAACGTGCGGAGTGATGCGGTACACAATGCGATAACCCTGGGGGACCTTTTCACGGATATTGCGGTCGCCGTACTCCGGAACTATGCGGCCCATTTCGGGATTGGCCGGGACAGCGCGAATCACCTGCACGATACGTTTGGCAAAGATAGCCGCATAGCGGGGTGAATCAGCGGCAATATATTCGAGGAGTTCCTCCATCTGTCGGGCAGCTCTGGGGGCCCACCTTATCGGGAGAGCCATTTGGACAGTCGCCTTTCGACTTCCTCATGAGGGACGCTCTCGCCGCCGTCCAATTCGGCAAGGCCCTCGTCTACCTGAAGCTTGAAATAAAGCTCTTCAATCACGTCGTCTACTGTAACATCATCTGGCATGGACCTGACAAGCTCTAAGACTTGCTCCTTGGTGGCAGGCAACATCGCATCCCCTGGCTGCTATCGGTTAATTCTGAAGCACTCCGTCAGGCTTCTGCTCAATGAGCATTGTGTGCTTATAGATTATGATAGCCTGCCGCCCACCGGAGTCAAGCAACTTAACAGGTCACCATTGCAAAGCGACAAAAAGGCTTGGGCCATCTGGCCTAACCCTTTGATTTTTCTTGCTCTCCGGGATGGACTCCATAGCAGTCCACAAACGAGGGGCGCCTGACTGTGACGAGGCCACGGCCGGTCCCTTTACACTTAAAAGAATGAAGCGCCGCCAACAGTTCCCTGCTCGAAACCTGATTTCGGTTTGCGCCCATGCACGGATTGGCACACCCCTTGCTCACTGTTTCTACGCGGAATGGCAGGCATCGCCGCAGAGTCGCAAAGTACGCAGAGGAAACCAGGGGCCGGCAGGGGGACGGGGAGACTGGTCATAGACAGGTCAGGGAGGGACGCGGCAAGGGTCTTGTCGCAGCGTCCCCATGTCTCCGCGTCTGGTGGTCCCCTCCGCGCTCCATGTGTGTCTGCGGTAGACGGTCGCGCGCAATGAACGATCTTCGGATTACTTCATAACGGCGGTTTTAGTAGGATGGGTAAACTCAAAACCCTGTTTGGCCTCTTGATTGCTGCGTGCATAACGGCGCCTCCTTTTGTCCTGGGGCCGGCGCTCGTCTTCGGCTGCTTCTTGTGCTCAGCGGAAGCGCGCGCCGAGGGGACCGGAGCGGAGGCTTCCCAGGGAGACCGGCCCGTCACGCCGGAGACCTATTTCATAAACGCCGCCGGGACCGGCGCGGGGACTTTACTGCGAGGGGGCGAAACGCCCGAGGCGACGCCGCCTGCCACTGGGACCCAAAGGCCCAAAGCTGCAGCCCAAGAGCCCCTGCTTAAACCTCCAGGCGACGCGGCCGGCAATAAACCTGCGACTGAAGCGGTACGCGATAAACCTGCAGGCCAAGCGGCCCGCAGTAGACCTGCAAAACCAGCTCCTGCGCCGCCCGGGCATGAGGCGGCCACCAGGGGCGCCTCGGAGACCAGGATAACGAAGCTGGGTTTTTCTGTTAAAGGAAACCGGACATGTCTGATTTTTGACGCCGAAGGCGCCAAACCCAAAGAGATCGGTCCCCCGTCCGATGTTGGGATTTCCGTTTTCTTTTCCCAGATCGGTGTAAAACTGCCCGACAAGGTGTTCAAAGACGGGAAGGTCGCGGCAAAGGAAGTTAAGTTCAGGCGGGAGAGCGGCTTTTTTGAAGTCATGTTCCGTGAGAAGAACACCCTGGTTGCTTCCCAGGTTCGACCGGGCAAAAACGGAAAATACACTCTGACGCTGGAGTTGACCCCTCCAGGGAAAACCGCCCTGCCCCAGGGCGTTGACGGTAAGCCGGCATCGGAGTCCGCTGGAAAGTCCGTGGAAAAAGCGCCGCCAATTGAGGTAAAAAAGGTCGAGACCTCGGAGTTGTTCGTATCGAAGGTCTCACAGCAGATCAGAAACGCAGTCGTCAATGCGCAGGCCTTAAAAGAGGGTGAGGCTCAGCGTACGGCGGGGCTCGCTTCCAAGCCCCGGGCCTTTGCCGAACCTGACGCAAATGGGCTTGCCCTTTACGCGAGCGCAAACGAGAAGTTCGAAAACTGTTCGCGAAACCTCGTATTTTGCGCCTCGGACATAATCGACGCATACGATGAGGCGCTAAAAGCAGGCCCTCTGAGCTCACAAGCCCCACTAGCGATGTACAGATCGGCCATTGCTCAGTTCATAATGGGAAACTACTCAAAAGCGGACAAACTGTTCAGGCAGGTAACCTCCGGATGGCCGGACCATCCCGTTGCATCCCGCTGTTGGGTCGGCATAGGGGACATCTACAATAAAAGGCAGTCATACCTGGAGGCGATGGAGGCGTTTCGTTGGGCCCTGCGCGGTGCGTCGGAAAAAGATGACAAGGCGGCCGCTTACTATGAGCTTGGCAAGGTGTACCTGCTTCTGGGGGCGAACAAAGAATCCTTGGAGATGCTCGAAAACTGCATCGGTCAGCAACCTGACTACTACACGAAAAAACCCGATGTTTTCCGCTTCATCGGAGAGGCGAATTTTGCGCTCGGCAACATGGAAATATCAAAACAACACCTGTTAAGGTACGTAAACTACCAGCAAAACGCTCCCGACCAGGACATAATTTTGGCTAAGATCGCCGAGATTTTTCTGACGCAGGGAGAGCTGGAGGCTGCAAAGAAATTGTATGCTTTTGTCCAGAAATATTACACCGATTCCGAAGGAGACCTGGTTTGCAGGATACGCCAGGGAGAGTTGACGGAAAAAGAGGACCTGGACCAGGCCATTAACATCTATGAGGATCTCCGCAGCAAAGATCTGTCCCCAAGCCTGCGCAGGATCGTTTTAATGAAACTGGCGGGGCTCAACCTGAAAAGATGCGATCTGGCGCACAGTCTGGAGCTGATGGATGAAGCCTTTCCGGCCAAAAACGACGGCTCCTCCCCTCCGGGGACAGCGGCCCTGAGGGAAAGGATTCTCTGCGACCTTGTCAAGCAATACTTTTCCGACAAGGACTTCGTCAAGGTAGTTCAGTTGCATGACAAATACCGCCGCGTTTTCGACTCGATCCAATCGCCGGATGTCATGGAACAGGTGGCGGAAAGCTATGCTTCGCTGAAGTTCTACTCGAATGCGCTTCCAATCTACGACAAGCTGATTGCAAAGGGCCAGAGAAAGGGAGATGACCTGTTGCTCCGGTGCGCATCATATGCGCTTCGCCTCAATGATAACGGCAGGTCTTTCCAGTATTGCAAACTGGTTCAAAGCGACGCAGCGGACCTGAAGAAATCCGAGATGCTCGGACACATTTACTACCGCGACCGGAAATACGCTGATGCCGTGAAATCTTTTGGAAAAGTCTTCGATAAGGTGAAAGGCTTCGAGTTGGACGACCCGGATTCTTTTGCCGCCTACGGTTATTGCCTTTTCCAGGCCAAAAGGTTCGATGAAGCCATTGCCGTTTTCCAAAAGGCAATGCTTAGGGCAAAGTCAGACGATACCTATGGCAGGTGCTCGATTCTGCTGACGCTGAGCAAGTGTTTCGCCGAACAGAAGCAGTTCTCGAAAGCGGCGGAAACGATGGAGACCGCAATCGAGGCTTCCGGGGAAGAGCAGAAAAATGAGCTCCTGTACGAAATTGCAAAGCTCTATATTGCCGCAGGCCAGACGGATAAGGCTATAGGAAGCCTGAACCGGATCAAGGCTACCGAGCAGCCTTTCTGGAGCGCAGTGGCCCAGCAGCAGCTCAATTCAATTGATATGAGCCAGGCCAGCGCAGTTCGCTGACATTCAAGCAGGCAGACTGATGAATGTACTCCTGATTGAAACCGATTCCGACGATGCCAGAAAACTCTCCTCATATCTGAGAGATCGGGGGCATTTGTGTTTTCTGACCGATTCGGTCAAATCTGCTAAGAGCCTGCTGAAAAAGGAATCCCCCGGCCTCGTGCTCCTTCATTTGAACGGCGGCGCCGCCCAAACGGCGGATTTTCTTGAATGCGCGAGAAACCTGGAGCCGCCGGCGCCGGTGATCGTACTCAGCCGAAAACCAAAGCTCGACGACGCCGTCCAGAGCGTCAAAGATGGGGCCTACGATTTCTGGACCAAGCCCTTTGCCCCGGAGCGCCTGACAAAAGCGATCGAACTTATCGAGGGAGCAAAACAGCGGGCCGGCCGACTGGAAACGCTCCAGGCTCCGAACGATCCGATAATCTCACGGGACCCGGTTCTGTGCTCGATCAAGGCCCTTGCCAGGAAAATCGCCCCGAGCAACGCGACAGTCCTCATTCAGGGGGAGAGCGGGACCGGCAAAGAACTGTTTGCGCGCTACATTCACAATCAAAGCGGCAGGGAAGATAAGCCTTTTGTTGCGCTAAACTGTGCCGCCCTTCCCGAAACTCTTCTGGAGAGCGAACTTTTCGGCTACGAAAAAGGGGCCTTTACAGGGGCGATCAGGAACAGGGAAGGCAAGTTCGAACTGGCGCACACCGGGACGCTTCTGCTCGATGAAGTTACCGAGATCCCTCTTCATCTCCAGGCAAAGCTGCTGCGAGTCCTCCAGGAAAGCGAAGTGGACCGGCTGGGCGGCAAATACCCTGTTCCGGTTGACGTCAGAGTCATCGCCACCACCAATGTCAGGATCGAAGACATGGTAAAGGAAGCAAGGTTCCGAAAAGACCTCTACTACCGTCTCAATGTGATACCGCTCAGAATCCCTCCTCTATGCGAACGGCCGGGCGACATAGTCCAGTTGGCGGAGTTTTTCCTGGCCGGATACAGCGCCCAAAACGGTTCCAAAGTCAGCGCCTTCGCCCCCGAAGCGTTGAGAAAGCTTGCAGACTATTCATGGCCGGGCAACGTCCGGGAACTTCAAAACGTGGTGCAGCGCGCGGTGCTGATTTCGGACTCGGCCGTGCTAAGGCCGGATTGCATAATCCTGGACTCGGGGTTGGAACAGGGCGCCGCGCAGCATTCCGGGTTTTCCCTCATGCCCCTTTGCGAAGTCGAAAAGATGATGATCGAGAAGGCCCTTTCCACTGTTGAGGGCAATCGAACCCGGGCCGCCGAAATACTGGGCATCAGCGTAAGGACCCTCCGGAACAAACTCGCGGAATACCGTCAAAGCATTGGAATGTAGGTGTTCACATCTTTCGTCAATTCTTTGACCCGGTGAGCAGTGGGCAATTAGCCGTGAGCAGCCCTGGCCGGGCCGAAAGTCATGTCTGCAGCAAAAGCATGAATAAAAGACAATCAGGCGGCGTAACAGTGAACGGGTGGCCACCCTCTTTTTTTGTTCACTGTTCACCCTTTGCTGTTCACTGCGATCTTTCGGAATGGTACGAGATTTGCTCATCACTAGGCCAAACAGAAGAGGAGTTTTCTTATGAGCGACGGTATCGTTTTCGACAAGACTGTAAAGATGATCGAGGACCGGCTGAGCCTGAATTCGATCAACCAGAAACTGATCTCAGGCAATCTTGCCAACATCAACACTCCAGGTTACACGGCCAAGGGGGTTTCCTTTGAAAACGCCCTGCGGGAATCGCTCGAAGAGCAGGTGCTCCATATGGTCCGCACCAGCGGCGAGCATCTGGCCCCGGACGATCCGCTGAAGGCGATGCAAACCCCGGAGGTAGTCGAGAGGGGCCCTGTGGACCTGGACACCGAAATGGTGAACCTCCTCAAAAACAGCATTGAATATCAACACATGGTCGGCATGCTGAACAAGAAATTCACGATGCTCAAAGAAGCGATAACGGAAGGAGGCGTTTAATGGACCTAGAATCAGCAATACAAATAAGCGCATCGGGCCTGAAGGCGAATCGCGTCTGGATAAACGTGCTCTCCTCCAACCTGGCGAACATGAACACCACAAAGACTGCCGATGGCGTTCCCTACACGCGAAAGACGGTCGTCTATGAATCGATGCCCGCAGATGGTTTTGCAGGCGAGTTGAACTCCGCGATGAACGGCGGAGCGGAAAAAGTGCAGGTATCCGATATTGTCCCGGACCAGCGGGATTTCAAACAAGTTTATGACCCGGGCCATCCCGACGCTGACGAAAAAGGCGTGGTGCTCATGCCGAACATCAACCCGGTCGAGGAAATGGCTAACCTTATAAACGCCAGCAGATCGTATGAAGCAAACCTCGCCGCCCTCCAGACCGCCAGGCAGTTGGCGACCAAATCAATGGAGATTGGCGCAAAATAACAGGAGAGGTCCATGCGTATCGATCCGATCATGAAAAATCTGTTTGAAGGCGCGCCCGGCGTAACGATGCCCAAAAGTCCGGGCGGAGCGGAGCCTGCCTCCTTTGCCGACGAGTTGAAATCGAAGATCGGCGAGGTAAACCAACTGCAAAACCAGTCGGACGCCAAAATGCAGCAGGGTTCGGTCAAGGGGGCCACAAATATCCATGAAACCATGATCCAAATGGAGGAGGCCAACATGGGGCTGCTCCTGCTGGCCAAAGTCCGCAACAAAGCGCTGGATGCCTATCACGAAGTGCTGCGCATGAATTTTTAGAGGAAACCATCTAACCTCTTGCTGACCGGGACGGGCCTTTAAACATGAATTTTGCGCTGCAGTATCTCCGAAGACTTTATGAATATTCCAAGACCCTCACAATTGGGCAAAGGATTTCCTATGCCGGAGCCATCATTATTTTTGCCGGCGCCATGGCTTTTCTGGTTTATCTAAACAACCGGACCGACTACGCCCCGCTTTATTCCGGAATGTCTCAAGGCGACATGGGAGAAATCGCACAGGCCCTCAAAGCCAAGAAAGCTCCATATCGCCTCTCGGAGGGCAGCATCGAAGTGCCCAGGGAACTGGTCTATGAAACCAGGCTTTCCCTTGCTTCTGAAGGAATTCCAAAAGGGTCGGGCATGGGGTTCGAGATTTTCGACCAGCAGAAGTTGGGCAGCACGGAATTTGTCCAGAAAATCAACTATCAAAGAGCGCTCCAGGGAGAGTTGGCCAGGACCATAAATGGTATGAGCCCGGTGCTCGAGAGCAGGGTCCACCTGGTCCTGCCCCAAGACAGCCTCTTCAAGGAAGACCAAAAGCCGCTCAGCGCCGCCGTGGTGCTCAAGCTGCGTCCCGGGGCCGGAATTGACGAAAGGGAGCTGCAGGGCATAGTTCACCTGGTCGCGGCTACCGTAAGGGGTCTGGAAGAAGATCGAATTACCGTCATGAGCAACGACGGAAAGGTCATGTACAAGAAAAACCGGGACGAACAGTCCGGGCAGTTGAACAACTCCCAGATCGAACGCAAGCAGCGTATGGAAGATGACATGCGCCAGAAGATCCAGAGCATGCTCGAACAGGTGCTGGGCCCTAACCGGGTGCTCGCCAGGGTTGCGCTCGACGTGGATTTGAACCAGATTCAGATAGCCGAGGAGACCTACAACCCGGACAGCGCAGTTGTCAGGAGCCAGCAGAGGACCACGGAAAGCTCGGAAGGAAAGGAAGGGGGCGGGGCAAGAGGCAACCCTGACACCCCCATCAACATCGAAGGAAAACTTCTGCAGAGCGCTCCCCAGGCTGATGGCGCAAAAACTGCCAGACAGTTTAACAGTCAGCGTGAAGTCATAAACTACGAAATAAACAAAACCAGCAGACAAATCGTCCAGATGCCCGGCAATATCAAGAAACTTTCCGTAGCGGTAATCGTGGACGGAAAATATGAAACCAAACCGGGCGCCGACGGGAAACCCAAACAGACATACTCGGCAAGGCCGGCCGACGAGATGAAATCACTGGAAGAACTGGTCAAGAAAGCGGTTGGGTACAATGAGACGCGAGGGGACCAGATAACGGTTTCCAATATTCCGTTCGTCTCCGATATGGGCGGCTCCGAAATGGTCAAGTCCGAGAACAAATATCTGCAGCTTTTCAGGACCTGGCAAAGGCTGCTTTTCAATATCAGTCTGGTCGCACTGGTGCTTTTCTTCGTGATAAGGCCGTTCATGCGAAAATTCCGCCAGGTGGCCGACGAAATCAGAAAACTCCCCGCCCCGGTCGCCGGCCCCGCTATTGAGGAACAAATATCGGCCCTGCTTTTGGATAATTCACAGACCCAGATCTCGCCCAGAAAGAAGTCGACCGCCCTGGTAAGGCACGATCCGGATAAGGCGACCGAAATCATAAGACAATGGCTGAGGGACGAGGTTTAGGAACATGGCCAGGCCAAACAGCTCAAACAAAATGAACGGACCCCAAAAAGCTGCAATGGCGCTGCTGGCCATGGGCGAAGAGGCGTCCGCGCTTATCCTCAAAAAGCTTTCGACCGAGGAGATCAAAGAACTAAGCTTGTACATGTCATACATACAAGGGGTCAAAAAGGAAACCTCCGATGAACTGCTTCAGGAATTCACCTCGCTTTTCAAAGTGGAGGGCGGGCTCAATATGGCCGGGGACCAGTTCATTCGCAATCTGCTGCCCTCCGTGATGAGGAGCGAGCAGGCAAATGAGGTCATTTCTAAGATCGATGAGGAAAAGCACAGAACTCCTTTCAAACACCTAAGAGACATCGATCCCAAACTGCTTGCAGGCTTCATCAAAGGAGAGCATCCGCAGACAATCGCCATCATCATTTCTCACCTGGGACATCAGAAGGCCAGCCAGGTGCTGGCATGTCTTCCCGAGCAGCTTCAGTTTGAAATCGTCACAAGAATCGCCAACCTTGAGACTGTGCCTCCAGACCTGATCCAGGAAGTGGACGAAGTGCTCGAAAAAGAGCTGACGTCAATCGGAACTCGAGGTCAGCAGATCGGGGGCGTCGTGGTGGTCGCTGAAATCCTCAACCACTGCGACCGTAGAACCGGAGACAGCATATTGCAGTTCCTCGAGGAAGCCGACTCGGACCTGGCCGAGAAAGTAAGAAAGATGATGTTCGTTTTCGAAGACCTCCTGCATGTCAACGACGTGGGCATCCGCGAACTGCTCAAGGAAATCCGCAACGAAGAGCTCACCATGGCCCTCAAAACGGCTTCCGAAGATCTCAGGGCAAAGATATTCAAGAACCTGTCCCAGCGCGCCGCCCAGATGCTGGAGGAAGATATCGCGATGATGGGACCTGCTCGCCTGAGCGAAGTGGAGGCCGCACAGCAGGCTATTCTCGCTGTAGCCCGCAAGCTCGAAAAAGATGGCAAACTCCTTCTGGCAGGCAAGGACGGCGGAGAATCATTTGTCTAATCTGCTGAAAAAAAACCTGGAACTCTCGATAGCCGCCTTTGGTTTTCCCCTTATCCAAAAGGATTACAACGGCGGCGCAGCGATGTTGTCGGCCGATCTGGAGGAAAAACAAACCCCTGCGCCTCAAATAAATTCCGAAGAACTCTACCGCAGAAAGTTCCTCGAACTCGAACGCCACACCCAGCAGATTGAAAGGGACGCCTACAGCCTGGGATTCGCACAGGGAGAAAAGGACGGATTTGACTATGGGCAAAAATCCGTCCAGGTTGTCAAATCTCAGCTTGAGCGCATTGCGCAAAATCTGGAAGCCCTGCCGGCGCAGATACTTAAGGATTATCGGGATTGGCTGATCCGGACCAGCATCAGGATAGCCAGGCAGATCGTGAACAGGGAAATCCGGACCAGCCCTGAAATAGTGGCCGATACCGTGAGCGCCCTTATCGAAGAAGCCGAAGAGCACGGCGCCCTTAGCATATATCTGAACCCAAATGACCTGGAGATAGTGGAGAAAAGGGCCGAGCTCACTCTGGGGGCTAACGGAAAACACTTCGTGCTGAGAGCCGACAGGGACCTGGAGCGCGGAGGCTGCCGGATCGAAAGCGCGGTCCAGGTCCTGGACGCATCTATCGCCATCCTGTTTGAAAACCTGGAAAAGAAACTTCTCGACGGCGCTGCTTCGCAAAACGCAACGGGCGAAACAGGTGGAGAGCAGCTCGAGGCGCCCAATGGAATCGGATAGCTATCAANNGAAGCCGAAGGCATCAGCGCGGCTACAGGCGATATCTGCAGAATTGTCCATTCCCAATCCCCGCATCCCATTCTGGCCGAAGTGATCGGTTTTGAAACAAGCAGGATCAAACTGTGTCCCCTGACTCATCTGAACGGCGTCCGTCCGGGAAGCCTGGTGCAGGTTCACAAAGCCTCCAGTAGTGTAATGGTCTCTGAGGCCATGCTGGGACGAGTCCTCGATGGTCTCGGACAGCCGTTGGACAATGGCGCGCCTATTTCATCCGGCATTCCTTATCCTCTCGCCGGAAAGGTCTCAAATCCCCTCAGACGCCCTCTGATCGACCAACAACTCGACCTGGGGGTGCGGTGCGTCAACACGCTTCTTCCCATAGGCAAGGGACAGAGGATCGGCATTTTTGCAGGCTCGGGGGTCGGTAAGAGCACCCTGCTGGGCATGATGGCAAGATACACGGGCGCCGATGTCAACGTGATCGCCCTGATTGGCGAGCGCGGCAGGGAAGTTAACGAATTTCTGAAAAACGACCTCGGCCCCGAAGGGATCAAGCGATCGGTGATCATAGTGGCCACTTCGGACCAGCCTGCGACCGTTCGCATACGGGGGGCGCATCTTGCCTGCGCCGTATCCGAATTCTTCAGGGACATGGGCAAAGACGTTCTGTTCATGATGGATTCGGCCACACGTCTCGCCATGGCTGCGCGCGAGATTGGGCTGGCGGCTGGTGAGCCCCCGACGACTAAGGGATACACTCCGAGCGTGTTCAGCCTGCTTCCCAGGCTTTTCGAGAGGTCGGGCAGGTTCGACAGGGCGTCTATAACCGGCATTTATACTGTGCTGGTCGAAGGCGACGATATGGAAGACCCCGTGGCCGACACCCTGCGCGCCATTCTCGACGGACACATTGTCCTGGACAGGGGTTTGGCTCAACAGAGGCATTTCCCTGCCATTGAAGTATTGAGAAGCGTCAGCCGTTTGACGGAGCGGCTCCTTTCCGACAGGCATAAGGAACTGGTTTCCCGGTTTATTCGAATACTTGCCGACTATAAGGACAGCGAAGATATGATCCGCATAGGCGCCTACGTCAGCGGCTCTCACCCGGAAACCGATTACGCAATCAAAATGATTCAAAAGGCAAACGAATTCCTCATGCAGCCGGTTATCGAAAGCTGTTCCATAGAACAATCCCTCGCGGCCCTGGAGGAGCTTTTCAGTGAACAATGAGCAGTGAACTGTGAACAGAAAAAATAACTCCTTTGGGTTCTATCGCTTCGCGACTGCTTCGCGACGGACGGGAAAGCATGCCGTTTAAATTTCGCCTCAAATCGCTTATGAGACACCGGGAATTCATGCTTCGAGAAGCGCAGGGGGCTTTTGGGGCATCGGTGTCAATCAAAGCGCGAATACAGTCCGGCATCGATCGGCTTAATGAAATGATTCGCCGTGAATCCGACGGGCTCGAAAAAGAGCAGAAAAATGGAATCGGGGCGGCCAGGTATCTTCATTTCAAAGAACACCTGAGTCTTCTGAAACGTGAATTGCTTGCGTCATACGTTGAGCTGCAAAAGGCTTCAATAGAGGTCGAAAGACTTAAGCAGGCCATGATCGAATGCGATAAATCCGTCAAGACGCTCGAAAGTGTCCAAACAAGGGACAGGGAATTGTACAGACTGATTCAGTCTCGTAAGGAACAGAAGAAACTGGACGATGTAGCCGTCTTCAGCGTTTACCGGGACCGGACCGGCAGAGAAGGAGAATCATGAAAGCGGGTAAAAGGGGTTCCAGGGTGCTTTCGGTCACGCTTTGCGCCCTTGTGACGGTCCTGGTGATAAAGCTGGCCGTTACTGTTATCGGTGCGCTGAACCCCGCCGGCCCGGAAAGGACCGGCGGGGTTCCCGAAGCAATCGCCAAGGACGAAAAGCCCAAAGCTGAAGCCGAAAATGCGGCGCCGGTCGAGGCAAAGGCCAAAACGAAGCCCGGTATCTCGACAACCGAGTCCCTGAGCGCTTTTCAGCAAAAAGAGATCGAAATCCGCAAAAAGGAGGAGCAGCTTAAAGAGAAAGAAGACCGCCTGGGCAAATTAGAGAAGGAAATCGAACAAAAAGTCAAAGAACTGCTGGCGCTTCAAAAGGAAGTCCAATCAGTTCGAACTGAGAAGCAGGAAACCCAGAATACCAGAGTCCGCGGCCTTGCCAAAATTTACGGGACCATGAAGCCAAAAGAAGCCGCAAAGCTGATGGAAGCCCTTGATGATAAACTCGTCATGGGTATAATCGCCACAATGACCTCCGACGAGGCTGCTGCGATTCTTGCTCTCATGGAGGTCAAAAAGGCGGCCAAAATATCCGAAGCCCTCTCAGGCCGATAACCCGAACGCTCTTGCAAACGGGGAGAACATCGCAATATACTTACCCGGCCTTTTGGAGAGGGGAAAAGGAGATGACCGGGAGAAGGGGTGAGGGGGAGAAGGGGAGAGGGTCTTGTCACCGCATCTCCGCATCTCCGCATCTCCGTATCTCTCCCTGGCTTGGCTATGACCAGTCACCGCATCATCGCGTCCCAGCTTTTCCATCTATCCGAAAAGTTCCCCGCCGCCTGCTTCTTCTGCTTTTGCTTCTTGCATCTCTCATATCAGGCTGCGAACGGGCGGTTGCGCCCCCACCCTACCCTGCAACTCCCCCACCTGCGGCGCGCTCTCCATCCGCGACCGAGCCTCCCAGACCCGCCGAAGTGGTCGAAAAGAGCATCGCCTATCTTGGCGGCCCAAGGACCATTTATCATGAGATAGGGCCGATGGAGACGATCTGGCGGATCTCCCGGTTGTATGACGTCTCGCCGGAATCCATCTATTCTGCAAACAGGCTCAGACCCAGCGACCCTTTGCAGATAGGACGGCAGCTCATTATTCCCAATGCCGCAATGATACGCCATGTCATAAACCTGTATTTGAATCCGCAATGGAAGTATATCGTCATACACCATACAGCCACTTGGAAAGGGAACGCCAGAACGATAAACAGCTCACACGGTTATCGTGGTTTCTGGAACGGGCTCGGTTATCATTTTTTGATCGATAACGGAACTATGGGAAAGGGCGACGGGCAAATCGAAATGTCCCCTCGNNTGGATCAGGCAGCAAAACGGCGCCCACTGCAAAGCCGGTGATATGAACAAAAAAGCGGTTGGAATCGCCCTGGTCGGAAACTTCAATTACGAGAAACCAACCCCCAACCAGATGCAATCCCTTTCTTTTCTTATTTCGGTCCTTCGCAGGTATTATCGCATACCCTCCGCAAACATTATGGTCCACGGCCATGTTCCAGGGGCCAGAACCGAATGCCCCGGCAAATTATTCCCGGGGGATTATCTCAGACAGACGATCCCCAGGGAAATAGAATGGTGAGTGATGAATGATGAATAGTTACTGGTGAATCGTGAGCAGAATCCCTCAATTCCTTAATCCCTTTTTCATGTTCCTTCGGGACAACCGGAAAGCACGAAAAGCGTCATTCCCTTCGCGGCTTCGCGGCTTCGCGGCTTCGCGTGGGAAATTTTCGTAAGAGAGGCTGGTATTAGACAAGCCGGCGTCTGCGGTAAACTCTTACGATTTCTTTGTTCCGGCGCCTGGCGGTTAAGGTTTTGGCGATTATAGTCTTCGAAGACGGTTGAGGCATGTTTGAGGCCGAGGGCCATAACTTGAGGGGGAACATGTTCCCGCTCGTTTCTATCAGGCGGCGATTGCGCGCCAGAGGAGGATCTCATGGGAGAAGTAGTCCACACGTCTCGAGTCAGGATTGTCAGAGAACAAGGTCCCACCAGGAAAGCTACGATCGAGGGCTTCGGTGAGCCGATCTACTATGGCGTCCACGGCGGGATAAAGAACTTCTACAAGGTGGAGCCTGAAAAGGAGCATGCGGCCACTCTCGACCATATCGTCGCTGCGACCGCCGGCTGAATGATGGGTACTCTGGCCGCGGCGCTGGCCGGAAAAAAAATCCGCACTTTCGAAGACCTCTACCGGGCCGACGTGGAAGGAGACATTGAAAACGTCGCCGGCATTCTCAAGATCACCACCATCCGAGTAAAATACCATCTCAAAGTCGCGGGCGATCAAAAGGAAGCCGCCCGGGAAGCCTTTGCGTCCTATCTGACCAAATGCCCTGCGGCTCAAAGCGTCATCGGCTGCATCAAACTGCAGGATGAACTCGAGTTGGAGGAAATCTCACGGAAATAAGCGTCTAGGCGCATCGCACGCTTCAGCGGATGGGGCTGATTAATTACCGCCCCGCCCTCTGCGCGCTATGTCGCTCTCTATTGACAAAACCGGGGCGCTCTGTTAAACAAAGCATCTCTTCGTTCCCCGGTAGCTCAATTGGCAGAGCGGGTGGCTGTTAACCACTAGGTTGGCGGTTCGAGTCCGTCCCGGGGAGCCAGAAAATAGTGAGGTTTGGAGAGAATTCTCAGCCTCGAAACGGGAAACAGAGATCAAGCGGCGCCGCCGTGCGAAGAAGCTGGCATTGATCAGGCGGTGAGCTTGCCCTGAGGGAAGCGAAGGGAGTCC
>PLSV01000232.1 GCA_003165235.1 Syntrophobacteraceae bacterium | reverse complement strand
GTAACCTTCAGGGTCCATCTGGCGCACAAAATAGTTCATCCCGATAATGTTTATTTTCATACGCCATTGGAGATTGTGAACAAGACCATATCTTAAGATTTCTTCGGTTAAGATTTTAGCAGGTTCAATTTTTCCATATAATTCTTCCAATTTCTTGAAGAGATTTGAGTCTGGGTCTATTTCGCGTTCTCTTGGTCCCGGTGCCTCGCGATTGCTCTTTACATGCAATTTC
This sequence comes from Syntrophobacteraceae bacterium, assembly GCA_003165235.1. Taxonomy (GTDB): domain Bacteria; phylum Desulfobacterota; class Syntrophobacteria; order Syntrophobacterales; family Syntrophobacteraceae; genus SbD1. The sequence goes on along the minus strand of PLSV01000232.1, from coordinate 5,356 downwards.
GATCTGCCCACGAGTAATACATGACCATCAACAAGTGGGAATGGGTATTCACGATCGATGTCAGCGATGTAGGCCCACAGTCTTGTTATATAGCTACCAGTTTTTGGCCTAGTATCGAAGCGCCTGTTCTTATAGAAGCTTGGCTTGTTGGTCAGGTTGCCGACATCGTAGCTGTCTAGCTTTTCGAAATCCCACCTGTATTCGAGCGGATCACCATAATCAGAACCAACATCACTACGAAATTTTGGGACGTAAATGGAACTGCCGCTAGCCTGTATCCCCCAAGACCGTGCATCTGCAGAATACAACGGAAACTCGGGCAGTAATTCGAAGCCGCTCAAACCGAATGCGTGGGTTTTACATTTCGGTGGATTGCGTCCTATGACCTCATCAAAACACTGGTTGAGAAATTTCCGCTTATCATCGGTACCTACAGCGTTACAGGGAGATAATCCAACATAATCCATCCGGTCCTCATCGACCATTCTCTTGAGGTATTCAATTGGCTCGAATTGATGGTATACATGAATTATCCGCTCTTCGAGAATTCCAACTTTGGCAAGTTCGGAAACCATCTTTCTATAATTAGTGTAGCCGCCTTCCGCCGCTCCTATGACCTCAGCCTCTTTTTGCCTTGCCTCAGCTTCGCTTGAAACGGGAGGGATTCTGTCTAAATTTGCAAAATAAGTGACCTTGTCCGCATGCTTCTTACAATATTTCAAATAGTTGCGGAAGCTGATCTCCCTTTTCTTTTTCTTCGTTTTCTCTCCTTTCTTTATCTTTTCGTCAATCTTTCTGTTTGCTGCCCAGACTGCATAAGCACCACTATCCAGCATTATAGAGGTATACCGTCGGTGCGGGGTATTGAAGAAGAAATCATCGTACAAACCTTTCCCCATCACATCGAAGGAAATTAAACGGAAGTCGATGTGTTCGAGCAGAGTGGGGTCGACGATCTCAGCGGCGTTCTCGTAGGCTGCATAATAGTTATGTAACATCGCAATCCTTCCGATTGTGGAATTGACCCACTGCAAAAAATCAGTGAGGATCGAACTTTAGCAAATTTTGCACCGTGATTCAAAGGAGATGCACATGCCCGACGAGATAGCAATTCCGCCCGTTGCCCCTGAGCTTGAAGGGCCTGATGTCGATTTGATTGAGGAGACTATCCAATTTGTGAACGCCAGGGCTGAAACCATCGGTCAGGCTAAAATCGAAATCGGTGAGTTTCTTTTTGAAAAGTACGGGAATAGTGACGAATCCCATTTTCGAAATGGGATATTTTACCCGTATAAGGAAAAAAGCTACCTGGCTCTCATTGCTGATGATGATTGGCCATTTAAGGAAACAACCGTGAGGAACATGATAAATTGTGCCGTCCAGGCAAAATGGTTTCGGACGGAAAGATTACGTATATCCCACCTTGGATTCACGCATCAGGTCTTGCTTACGCGACTTCCGAACGATGATCAGAAAAAGCAATTGATTAGGCGGATCAAAAGCGAAGAAATGGCCGTACGGACTCTTGAAAAGGAAATTTCAAGAATTAAGCTAAGCTCCGGATCGCAACGTTCAGGGTCACGAAACGAGTTACCTGATACTTTCGACGACATCATCGATGACTACCAAAACTGGATGCAGCCATTTTTGGCTAGCGATTTCATATCGGACTTGATGAAAGCCAAGAATAACGATCCGGCAGAACCGGTGACTCTTGGACGCCGAAAAGACATGCGTGATATTATTAACGGAATCATTGCCAATTTCGAGAAAGCCATCGAATTGTTATTAGCTGCTAAGACCACATTGAAAAAGCCTAAGGGGTCCAGACAGTTGCAGGCCCCACAAACCCCTATCGAGAACGATTCGGTTGAACCACAGGATGATGAAGAATAGGAAACCGTTGAGGCCTCTTCACCTTGATTAGTACGAGTATAGAGCAAAAAGCAGCTCAGTTCCGCACGCGCGTGCGCCGATAACTAAGCGGACTTACATCTAAATTACGATTCACGATTGCAGGAATTCCCGCCTCCAAGGGATGTAGGAAGCGCGCTTTCCCCGAGTGGAAGGCCCGGATCGCAAAACAGGCAACAAGGAAGAGTTAGTTTGGCAGGACCGACCATCTCACCGCCAGCCAATACGAAAAGCATCTGAAAAGCCAAAAAACACGACTGCGAGGTAGCCGCATCTTTCCAGGTAGCACAACTTAGCGTGAAGCCTCAGTCGCCTTTACTGCTCTGCTCGCTGGCCAATCGTGTGTAAATCGTCCTGAAAGCCTCAAAAGCAGGACAGTGACGACTAAAGACCAATTTAAGGCGGCGGCCTGTCCTCACGAGTCTCGCTGTCAGGTACATGAGTTCCTGAATCACTGTCTTGATCTGATACCGTTTTGCCGGATGACGAACTGGAGTTTGCGCTTCGAAGAGTCCGAACTGCCCTATGGCGCGCAGAACGTTATACGCCAGTCCCCCAAGGGTGAGGACCAAGGCGTTGGTGGCCAATTTGCCCGAAGGGAGCCTTTCCATGTCCAGGTCGGATTTGATTTCCCTGTTGAACTGTTCACTCTTTCCATGGTTTTCGTAGACTCCGATTACTCGCTTCGTTGGAAGACCCAGATTTGTGCACCATCCTTCAATATCATTTTCAGGAACGAGGAGCAAATGTCCAAGGTGATCGATGGTACATTCCACTGCTCGCACTATGTGTCTGAATTCGTAGGGATTCAAACCATGTCTGGTATGAACATCTAGCAGTCCGACTCTTTTTCCAGGTCGCTGGGTGATGATTTTCCCTTCCTTAAAAACCCGTTCGGCCCATTCGAGCTTGTCCTCTCTTCGAGGATTCCAATTGATGACGTAGCTGACATGCTTTTGGCCCCTTAGGGCAAGACGTATGTCCCGTACATCGTGGGCCGAATCCAAGGGTAGCAGGAGCAATTGGGAAGTAAGGGCTCGGGCTTTCTCAATGGCCCGCAAAAGAAAAGGGATGAATCCCTCTCGGCAGTGTTGGCTCCCTTTAACCAACTCCAACTCCAGGCACCAGCCCTCCGTGCCCAGATAGGCGGCCATGACTGCATATCCCTCTTGTCCATTATGTATGGGGGAGATTCCTTCTTTTTTGGTCTTGGAGTTGTCCATACCAAACACGCTGCAGTGCAGAGGAATATGTCCGGTCCTCAAAGGGGTGATTGTCACCTGGGCTTTCTTGAGGAACTCAACCGAGCAGGCATCGGCAAGAGGGCGAAGATCAGGTGCAATCGCGTCCAAGCGCTGGCGCAAGGTTTCAGCGGAGGGGACCCTGTCTATATTCAGGGCTTCCCTGAAATATTCGTCCTCCCTGCGGTTGCTGACGGCCTCGAAATCGCTTTGCCCAATCGAAAGCAATCCGAGGTAACTACGCAGAATATCGTCCGTTCCAATGCCGTCGGCACCTACTGGAAAGCTTTTCTTGGCCTTGATCGGCAGCGAGCACAGATCATTGATACAGTGTCCGACGAGTAAGAGTCCGGAGTTGGAGGTAAAAATATTTTTGTCGGATTGATCGATTAAAAAGCTCTTCATGTTCACCTCACAAGTGAATATATATCAGCGAGTATAAAGTCTAATTATATTACGTATTCCAGATGTTATGTCAAATTAATATACATTTGGATTCACAAATTTAATATTAACGGGTCTTGCGTTTTCAGATATATTAAGTATCCGGAATCATTGATAATAATTCTTTACAATGCGAAAAAAGTGTTTAAATGAATCGAATCATAGGGAACTAGCTATGGAGTGCTTTTTTGAAACCTGCGGAGAGGAAAGGGGGGTGAGCAAGCAAGGCAGCGAAATAAACTTCGCCTGGAGGAAAGAAGAGGCCCCGGAGCTTAGGCTAGGCCGGAGGTTATCCTGATTAATGAGACTTACAGAAGGAGAAAAAAAATGGAACCGGATGAGCTCAACATTGCGGCTAGCTATGGTCTGCGTATCGTAAACGGAGTAGGCAAAACGGACTGCAAGTCGGCAGTCGAATTTGACCTGTTCGAGCCAGCTTACTGCACCTTTGCGATCACGGGCTTTCAAATCGCAATTACTTTGGATCCAGGCAATCCTGATCTGCACAACAACTTGGGCGTGTGCCTTTGTCTAGGCGACAGATTCGATGAGGCGGCCACTGCTTTCCGTACAGCAATTGAGGTCAGCTACGAATATGTCTGGGCATACAGGAACCTGGGACTGTGCTTAGCCGCGCAGGGTAAGTGCGATGAAGCCGTCCAAACCTTTCGGGAGACCATCGCCCTCAATCCCGATTATCCCGAGGTGCACAAGGGCATGGGACTTTGCCTCGCATATCAAGGTAGGTACGAGGAGGCCATCCCGGCTTTTCGGGCAGCCATCGAGGAAGAACCTGATGCGGACAGCCATTATCACATCGGAGTGTGCCTGGAAGCTATTGGTAAGAATAGTGAGGCTGTCAGCGCTTATAGGAAGGCCCTGGAGTTGGATCCTGGGAATGCTGGTGCCTACTACAATTTAGCTTTACTCCTGAATGCTCAGGGCGAATACGCGGAGGCAGTGGCAGCAGCAAGAACAGTCGCCGCTCTTCGGAATGCAGGGCCATTGATTCCGGATTATCGTCAGGCGCTGGAGGGTCTCACTGAGCACCTGGTACCGATGGATACTGAGGAATACCGATAGCCTTATTGAGCAAGAAACATTGATTTAGCCGTTGCCTCAAGGTGAGAGGGGGAACGCTTTGAGGTGGCGGCATTACACAATCTCCCATAACTCACGCTGTGAAAGAAAGGCTGAAGAACATGACGTCTCATGCAGACCTGACCCAACTTGGCAGGAAAGCCAAAATCCCTACGACCCCGGAAGAGGCCGTCCTCGAAACATTTCGAAACCCGCATCCCGGTGCCGATTACGTGATCCGCTTAACCGCCCCTGAACTGACAACACTTTGCCCCATGACTGAACAGCCGGATTTTGCGACCATTGTGGTTGATTACGCACCCGACGAGCTTCTGGTTGAGAGCAAGTCCGTCAAGCTCTTTCTGGGCAGCTTTCGAAACCACGGGACTTTCCATGAGGACTGCACGGGGTACATCCACAACAGGCTGAAGGAGGCGATGGAACCCAAATTCATCCGGGTGACCGGCCTCTGGAACGCGCGCGGAGGAATCGCCATAGATGTCGTTGTGGAGAGCGGCACTTTGCCCCCATCGTGCACTCTGTTGTCCCTGGGCAAGACTTCCTACCGGGGCGGGCGGGAGTAACAAGGTTTGCATTTCGAATGTTGGCGCCGAGGCAAAGTCAAACTTGGAATTCCCATTGAGGTATTCGTGGATTGGAGAAATCATGGGTGAAGT
>PLSV01000075.1 GCA_003165235.1 Syntrophobacteraceae bacterium | reverse complement strand
GTAGGGCGGCCGTTCACGGTTCGCGGGCATGCGCCAGTGCCGCACGATACTCTCCACCACCACGATGGCGTCGTCCACCAGAAGACCGATGGCGAGCACCATCGCGAACATGGTCAGCATGTTGATGGAGAACCCCATCAATCCCAGCACGGCGAAGGTCCCCAGGATCACCACCGGCACAGCCAAAGTTGGAATCAGCGTGGCCCGGATATTTCCCAGGAAAAGATACATCACCAGGAAGACCAGCAGGATTGCTTCCAACAGGGTCTTGACCACTTCTTCGATGGCTACCTTCACGAAGGGCGTTGTGTCATAGGGGTAGACGACCTTCATGCCGGCGGGGAAGTACCTGGACAGTTCCTCCATCTTCGCCCTCACCGCTTTGGCGGTATCCAGCGCATTGGCGCCCGCGGCCTGCCGAATCGCCATGGCGGCCGTGGGTTTGCCGTTGTGTAACGCGTGCGATTCGTAGCGCTCGGTGCCCAACTCCGTGCGTCCCACATCCCGCATGCGCACGATGGAGCCGTCCGGGTTGATGCGCAATGGGATGGAGGCGAACTCCTCCGGGGTTTTGAGCAGGTTCTGGACAATGATGGCAGCGTTCAACCTCTGACCTTCTACCGCCGGCGCCCCGCCGAACTGGCCGGCGGAAACCTCCACGTTGTAGGCGCGAAGAGCGGCGACGACATCGGGTATCGTCAGTTTGTAATCGGTCAGCTTATCGGGATTGAGCCAGACCCGCATGGCATACTGGGCGCCGAAGCTTTCCACCTCACCCACGCCCGGCACCCGCCCCAGCACTTTCTCGATATTGGACTGGCCGTAGTCCGACAAGTCATACTCATCCATGCTGCCGTCTTCCGAGATCAGGCCCACAATCATCAGGTAGTTACGCGTGGACTTGCTGACCTTGACGCCCTGGCGCTGCACCACGTCAGGCAAACTCGCCGTGGCGAGTTGGAGCTTGTTCTGCACCTGGGACCAGGCGAGATCCGGATCGGTCCCCGGAGCGAAGGTGAGCTCGATTCTTCCTGCGCCGGACGAATCGCTGCTGGCGGACATGTACAGCATCTTGTCAAATCCGGTCATCTTCTGCTCGATGATCTGGACAACGGTGTTTTCCACCGTTTCGGCGGATGCCCCTGGATAATACGCATCGATGGCGATGGAGGGGGGAGCGATGGGGGGATACTGCGCGATGGGCAAATTGTAGATCGCCAAGCCGCCCGCCAGCAGCATGACCATGGCGATGACCCAGGCGAAAACCGGACGGTCTATAAAGAAGTTCGATAACATCACGGTCCTCCGTCAGTTTGATTCTGCAGGCGGGCCGTTACTATTCGGGGCTTGCGCGCCGGCCTTTTGGTTATCTGAAGGAATCGCCTTCACGGCGGCGCCCGGCCGCGCTTTCAGCGCGCCTTCGACGATCAGGCGATCTCCTGTGGAGAGGCCCGATGAGACGAGCCACCGGTCGCCGATCGTGCGATCAAGCTTCAGCATTTTCTGCTGGACCGTGCCGGCCTCATCCACAACCAGCGCAATGGGCTCCCCCTTCGAATTGCGACTCACCCCCTGCTGGGGGGCAAGGATGGCGTTTTGAGCGATGCCCTCCCGTACAACGGCCCGCACGAACATGCCCGGCAGGAGGAGATGTTCCGGATTCGGGACTACGATACGCAGGGTGAAAGACCCGGTGGCCTGGTCCACAGTGACTTCGCGGAATTGCAGCGCGCCTTCCAGGGGGTACGGTGTTCCGTCCTCCAAAAGTATACGGACTTTTCCTTTATTTTCTGCGTCGGCGCTGAGCCGGCCGGTTTCCAGGCGCTGCTTCAAACGCAACAGTTCGGCCGACGATTGGGACACATCCACGTAAATGGGGTCCAACTGCTGGACGGTTGCAAGGGACGCGGGCTGATAGGCCGTCACCAGCGCCCCGTCCGTCACGCTGGACCTGCCGATGCGCCCGGAGATGGGCGCGCTCACGCGGGTGTAGCCCAAATTGATCCGGGCCGCTTCAACCGCCGCTTTCCAATATTCGATCTCGGCCAGGGCCTGGTTAACAGCGGCTGCCGCATCATCATGGTCCTGCCGGCTGACTGCTTTGTCCACAAGCAATTCCTTGTATCGTTCGGCCCTCGACCGGATCGAGGGCAGATTGGCCTGCGCCTTTGCAAGCGAGGCCTTTGCAGAGTCAAGGGCCACCTGAAAGGGAGCGGGATCGATCTGGTAAAGCAGTTGGCCGGCTTTGACATCGGAACCCTCCCGAAACCGGCGCTTCTGTATAATGCCATTGACCTGAGGCCGGATTTCCGAGACGAGGTAGACACACGTGCGACCCGGCAACTCGGTGGTCAGCTCGACCTGCTGAGGCTTAATGGTCACCGTAGTCACTTCAGGGACAGGCGCAGGCGCGGCTTGCTGCTTCTGGCAGCCACCCGGCAATACAAAGCTCGCCAGAGCCATCAAAGCTACAAAACACCTACGTGGTTCATGCCCGTTTTTCAATTGCATCAGAACAGCTCCTAACATCAGAGCCTCTTGCAGAATTCAACAAAACCGTCACCCCGGTGACATCTGGGGTCCAGAAGACCTTGAAAAACCTGGATTCCGGCCCCCGGATTAGACACTTCCGGAGCAGGCTTCGCCGGAATGACGTTGAAGGACTTTTGCAAGAGGCTCATCGGTGATGAAGATATTGAGTTTCCAGGCCATACACTAAATCATGGGCATAACCAAGCCCTTTGAAAGAATATCTGTAAACTACCTCACCTGGATAACCATAAGCCAAATTCGTCAGTTAGAAGTTGAGAAGCTATCTCAACTTTCATTTCAATTCGCAGAACACCAGTGGTTTCGCCCTTTAAGTCAACGGCATATCCTCCCATTAGAAAGGGGGTTCGTGCCGTGCGGAGGTCAGTCTCAGGGCCAATTACCGTAGAGCAAACGACAGCATCACTCACCATCTTTCCCTCCGGTGAGAAGATAAACAGAAGCAAGTATTCAGTCTCAGGACCAATCACCGTAGAGCAAACGACAGCATCATTCACCAGCTTTCCCTCCGGTGAGAGGATAAACAGAAGCAGGTGTTTGGATTCCGGCGAGATTCGACCGCCATCATGATGGGTTGCCCAATGGGCATCTCCGGTATATTCAGTTCGCAGTGATTGCTCAAAACCTGACAAGGGGACATAAATGAACTGGAAGCCCTGAATTGTGGAGACGCGACTTACCTCAAAAGCGTAACAACCTTTGTCCATTAGAAAGCCGCCTGTTCTGTAGACATGGCCGCAAGTCTTCCGGAGATGAGGAACGAGTCCAAGATCACCGATGGCGCGACTCAGGAATTCTTGTGGATAAAAAAACTTCAGCTCGATTGATCGACTTTCTGGCGAAGTCTTATTAGAAGAGAGTCAAATGATTCATTGGTAAGGATCGAACCGAATTGACCCCTGTAGTTATCGACGAAGCTGATTCCCTCGACTACAACGTCATAAACTTGCCACCGCCCCCCATCCCGGTGAAGCCTGTATTCGATCGAGATACTATTGTCGCCCTGATAAATAATGTGAGTTTTGACGAGGGCGTAGTCCCCGTCCAGTTTTTCAGAATCGTAGAAGACCCGTTCGTTCGAGCCTGTATAATTATCGAGCCGGTTGATATAGGTATTGAACAGAAGCCGTTTGAAAAGTTGGGCGAATTCCTGACGCTTTTCAGGGGTCTGCTCTTTCCAGGGGCGGCCCAGGGCTCTTTTGGCCATTTCATCGAAGTTGAAATATTGGTTCACTATAGCCAGGATTTCATCCTTCCTTTGCCGCAAAGAGGGTGCCTGCCTGCTTTGAGACTCATGCAAAATCTTGAGGGCGCTTTCCGTGCCGCTCTGTATGAGCGCCATGGGGTTCTGCTGACCCGGAAGCTCGGCGCGAATGAATTGGGGAGAGACAAGCAGCAACAGGACCCCCAGCAGGAAGAAAAACTTACCTTCTTTCAATCGCCGCAGCACTCCTTCTCTCCTCCAGCATATTGTCGAATTTTCCGGCAGATTGACCTCTCGGCGCAGGCGCTATAATTTTCCAAGGATTTTCCATCTTTGGGCGCCTAAGGATTAAGAATTATCCTTTCGATAAAGCCCATTAATATGAACCCGGTGATTATCAGAATGAGCGCCGCCGGAACTGCTGTAACCTCTCTTTTGATTGTGAACCCAACCTTTTTCAAAAACGACATATCAAAATCAGCCGCTATGAGTCTCTGCCGCTCGTCCATCCTGTTGCTCCTCCTGGTAAGACATCAGCATCATGGCTTTTTCATGCTTGTGACTGTCTTACTCGATCTCATTTCCAAGGCGGCCCGCGATCACACCTTCCTGCTCAATCCATAACGTGTGGTTTATCAGCCCCAGGTCTCCGAGCGCCGCACTCATCTCTTTGCCCAAAATGCTCTCAGACCCGGAGTCGCCCTTCCACTGGAGATGGATGCTGATATCGGTCGCATATTTCGCGTTGCAAAACACGGTCAATTTCAACAGCTTCTCGTCTGCGATGGATCGGAACATTTGTCCACATATCTCGAAGACCTTTCCGGCTTCGATAATCCCAGCCGTGCGAATGTTTATCATCTCGAGCCAGATCATGCCATTCTTCCTCGTCATCCACCGGACTCCAGCGCCTGAACCTCCGAAGTCGTGGAGGCCGCACGAACCGGCCTGAGCTCTTAAGCCGAAGGTCGGTGGGTTAGAGGGCCTGGAAGGAGCCTAAGGAGCGGCCGATGCGCACAGCCTCCATGGCGGAATAGAGCCATACTTATGCCAAAGTATTTTGCTGTTTAAATTCGGATACATAGCGAATTCCTTTGACTATAATTCACTATATATGGCATATAATTCGCTAAATATCGTTTATGCGCTATATATCGTGAGTCGCTTTTACCGGCAGAGGCAAGTCCGTAAGGGGGAGATCCGGGAATGAAGTTAGATGAGAATGAGTTTTTCCGGCAGGCGACTCTACGAATCTGCAGCAGTCTGGACATCGAAAAGGCTCTGTTCAACTGCCTGCAATACATTCGATTATTTATGCCAGCCTCCATGATGTCTCTGGGCCTGTTTGAGCCAAGCACCGGGGTCCTTCGGAGCCTTGCAATCGTGGATCATGCCGGAGGCAAACAATCTGTACCTCCCACTCAATTGCTCGGGGAGGCCATCAAAGAGATTGAAGCCGGTGAGGGGTCACGCGATGTCAGGATCATCGACCGGGGGGCAAACCCTTCAGTAGCAAAGATCCTCCGCCCCTATATCGACCTTTCGAACCATTCCGGTCTTGTCATGGGACTCGAGATCGAAGACAAGCGCCTGGGCACGTTCGCCATAATGGCGGAAGGAAAGGCGAGGTTCACCAAAGCGCATATACACATGGTCTCACTTTTGCGGGAACCCTTTTCGATAGCTATGTCCAATGCGCTCCGCTACGAAGAGGTTGTGAAGCTCAAAGATATCGTCGATGCTGAAAATCGGGAACTGAGCCTGGAACTGCGGCATTTTTCAGGCAGCGAAATCGTTGGGGCCGAGTACGGGCTGAAAGCAACAATGGAGATGGTACGGCAGGTAGCCCCGTTAAAGAGTCCGGTCCTGCTGCTTGGGGAGACGGGAGTCGGCAAGGAAGTCGTCGCCAATGCGATTCATTACACTTCATCGCGCAGAAGCGGTCCTTTCGTCAAGGTCAACTGCGGCGCGATCCCGGACAATCTTCTGGACAGCGAACTTTTCGGACATGAAAGAGGTTCGTTTACCGGGGCGATCACCCAAAAAAGGGGACGCTTCGAGCGGGCCGATAAAGGGAGCATTTTTCTCGACGAAATAGGGGAATTGCCGCTTCAGGCGCAAGTCAGACTGCTTCGTGTTCTGCAGAATAAAGAGATCGAACGGGTGGGCGGTACGAAGAGCATTCCTGTGGATGTCCGCGTCATTGCCGCAACCCACAGGAGCATGGAGGAAATGGTCCGGTCGGGAGCGTTTCGGGAGGACCTTT
>PLSV01000296.1 GCA_003165235.1 Syntrophobacteraceae bacterium | reverse complement strand
ACGGAAAATTTAGAGTCCATTCCTGTCGGATCGTTGGTGAAAAAGACCTAAAGGAACTCGGGCTCGTTAAAGAGGGCCCATCGGCAGAAGCGGAGGGAACACCATGCCAATAATCACGCGAACTGATGATCTACAACGCCTCACGGCGGTAAAAGAAGTGCCGGGGATATTCATGGACGGGGATGCTCATTACTATTTTCTCGATCCCCCACGCGGCTGGTACGGGCCATACCCGAGCTGTACGGAAGCCGTCATAGGCAAGATGGAACATGCCGACGCTCCATCACATGCTCCTTATTGATTCTCGAACAGACGAAAGGACTCTATAACATGGCCGTACTCATAGCAGCAACAGAAAAAGATAAAGACGTGATCCGACTGCCCGGCTTTCCGCCCTTGGTGGACCTCGGCAAGCTGATCGAGGCGCACCTTACCGCGCAAAACAATATCATGGCCGCGGTTTTGAGAAGCCCTGCGGCGAAGAGGATAGAGAGGGAAGGGCGATGAAGGCAGAACAGTTACTTGAACGAAGGAAAGGGATTGGAGGGTCGGACGTTGCCCCGATCCTTGGGCTTTCTCCCTGGAAGACCGCCCATCAGGTTTGGGAAGACAAAACGGGCGTTGTCCCTCCCCAGGAAGAAACGCCAGCAATGGCATACGGAAAGCTCATAGAACCAGTTTTAAGACAATGGTATGCCGACAGTACGGGCCGCAAGGTTCTCACCCCTGAGCACGTGTTGGTTCATCCTAAACACGATTTTGTTTTGGGGCTGCTCGACGGCATGACCGAAGATGGCCGAGTCATTGAAATCAAGACGGCCCGATCCGCGCGGGAATGGGGCGAACCCGGAACGGACCAAATCCCGGTTTATTATCAAATGCAGGTACAGCAATACCTTATGGTGACAGGGTTTAGGGTGGCGGATGTGGTCGTGAGCTTCGCCGGGTCGATTCCCGCAATCTACGAAGTTCCAGCCGATCAAGAATTGCAGGAAATGATTCTCGAAGAAGAAATTGAGTTTTGGCGAAAGGTGCAGGAGCGCATCCCGCCTGAGCCGGTATCGTATCAAGATATGCTTTCGAGGTTTGGGAGATCGTCTAGGGCTGGCGCTGTAATCGCTAACGAGGGAGCTATACAGGCCGTCCGTGATCTAAAGCTACTTCAATCGCGCATGAAGGTAATGGAGTCTGAGGAAGCGGCTTTGAAGGCGCTCTTAATGGGGACACTTAAAGAGGATGATATTCTTGAATCCCCTGACGGGGCTATCCTCTGCACATGGAAACTCGCCAAAGCAGCCCAAAGATTCGACGCTAAAGCATTGCAAGCCGACGACCCAGAAACTTACGCGAAGTATTTGTGCAACGGACAACCTTCAAGGAGGTTCTTAATAAAATGAACGAAAACCCGAACAATCCTTTTGGCAACATGGAAATGGCTACTACCGCCCCTAAGTCTGAAAGCGTAATGGCTTCTACCGCTATCGAGCGGGAAGTCTCGGAAGTTAAGGCGGCTGTCATTTTGGCCCGGCAGTTCCCCCGCGACCAGATCAAGGCAATGGACCGGATACTTGTGGCTTGCCAGAGGCCCACTCTCGCTGTTGCCGCAATCTACGAATATCAGCGCGGCGGAACTGACATTTCCGGTCCTTCAATACGGCTGGCCGAAGCCATAGCCCAGGCATGGGGAAACATTCAGTTTGGCATCAGGGAACTTGAGCAGAAAAACGGAGAAAGCACTATCGAGTCTTATGCTTGGGATCTTGAAACCAACGTGCGACAGAGCAAGGTTTTCCAGGTTCCGCACAAGAGATTCACAAAAAAAGGAAGCTATGCTCTGAGTGATCCCCGCGACATTTACGAACTCACGGCCAATCAGGGTGCCAGAAGATTGCGGGCCTGTATTCTTGGGATTATCCCATCCGATGTTATTGAGGCCGCTACCTCTGAATGTGAAAAGACCATGCGAACCAGCATCGAGATTACGCCCGAAAGCATCAAAGCGATGCTCGGCAAGTTCACAGAATACAAGGTCACACAAGAACAGATTGAGAAGCGGATTCAACGGCGTATAGACGCCATTCAGCCAGCGCAATTTGTAGGACTGAGAAAGATTTACAACTCGCTCAAAGACGGAATGAGCGCCTCCCAAGATTGGTTTGATATGACCCCTGAAACCGTTGAAGAACTGCCCAAGTCAGGAACTCAGGCGGCGAAAGATGCGATCAAGAAGAAACGCGCCGACTCCGCCGAACCAGCACCCTCCCCCGATCCTTCGGCCGTTGATCCCCCCGAGTCGGTTATCTGCGAGAAGAACGGGGAGCGGGTTTTCACGGAGTTCTGTGATGGTACTTGTGCAGACCGCGCCAACTGCCCGGCAAGGGAGTGAGGGATTTTGGGAACGCGATATTATACTTGACAGACCCAAACAATTTGAGACGGTGCAAAATGGCTAAAATCCGCATTCGAGTACGGTTGAATAAAGGACGGATAGGTATTCCTTTGTACAAACTTGGCGCGATTGTCAAAGAAACTGAAGCCTTCTTTAGCATGCTTGGGCAGGATATTGAACTTCCGGGAGACAAGAAACAATGGCTTGGGCTAGATTTTGAAAATAGTGATGATCCTGAACAGTCGGCGAAGTTTATCGAATTGGCGAAAGAACATCCTGTCAGCAAGGAAGAATTTGAAGAATTATTCAAGAAAGTTACAACGACGAGACGGAATCGAAAATCAAAAGGCAAACCGAAGGAGACTCAACCATAGAACCGATTGATTTGAACCATAACATCCTGTTTTTTGGCGACAACCTCGACATACTCCGAGAGCACATTCAATCCGAAAGCGTCGATCTCATCTATCTTGATCCCCCTTTCAACTCCAATGCAAATTACAATGTCCTGTTCGCAGAAAAAGATGGGAGCAAAGCTGCAAGCCAGATTCAGGCTTTTTCGGATACATGGACGTGGAATCAGGAAAGCGAATCCGTCTTTGCAGAGATCGTGATGACGGGGGGGAAGGTCTCTGATTGTTTACAAGCATTCCGGACCTTCTTAGGCGAATGTGACATGCTGGCTTATCTCGTTATGATGGCCCCGCGTCTATTGGAACTCCGACGAGTGATGAAGCCTACGGCAAGCATTTACCTCCATTGTGATCCAACAGCAAGCCACTACCTAAAACTGCTCATGGATGCCGTTTTTAATCCGGTAAATTTCCGCAATGAGATTGTATGGTGCTACAAGCGATGGCCTTCAAAGCAAGAGAATTTTCAACAAATGCATG
>PLSV01000092.1 GCA_003165235.1 Syntrophobacteraceae bacterium | reverse complement strand
CATGTTACTCGGAAGGGTATCTTGAACTGATAGTGAGTTTCCGGCAAGTCGGAGTATGTGAATAAATTTTTGGTTTTGTATATTTTTTTAAGGTGGGCAGGTCTGGATGGCTGCAACATGGCAAGAGTGTGCGTTGAGCAGCAAAGAGCGCTGGNNGCTTGTAGTTCCACGGCATCCACCGGTGGGGATCGGCCGAAAGCTTATCGGCGTTACGCAGAAGGACCGTCAGGTATTCGAAGGCATTGATCTTCATGAGGTTGCAGGTATGAATGAAACTCATGAACAGGTCTCCCACCCATGCTCCTCTTTCGGTCCGATAATACAGGGAGTTCTTGCGATGGCGGATTGCCATCTTGAGAGCCCTTTCACAGATATTATTATCAAGCGGGGCATTGGGAACCGTGAGGAAACGCGTGAGCCGATCCCATCGCTTCAGCATATAGTCGAAGGCTTTTCCCATCCCTGAGTTCGGCTCAATCGTCTTGTTACGCAGTTGAGTCTGCATCCAATCTTTTAGGCCATCCATCAGGGGGCCGCTCTTTTCCTGGTGGAATGTGAGCCTCTCATCAGGCGACATGCTTTGCTCTTTGGCGATATCGTCATGATGGTAAACCTTGGCCAGGACCTCGATCACCTGTCTGGATTCTTCGGGGAAGACATCGATCAGATCGACGAAGTTTCTCCTGCCGTGCGTCAGGCAGTTGCAAATAATGCTTGCAAGCTTGGCGGACATGTTCCTGGAGAGGGCATCGCACATCTGGATAGGGGGAGAAAGATCGGCCAGCCTCTGATCGAGAAGGTCCCTCAGGTTTTCACCCGCATGTTTGTGTCCCGTAAAGAAGCAGGCTATCGTCTTGTCTGCGCATTCACTGATGATCCCCGTTGTAAAGACGCCCTTTCTCTGCTCAGACTTACCGTTGTCTTTGCGGGCCGAGTTTAGAGAGAGGACCCTGTTGGTGGTGTCGTCCTGGTAGATGATGTCGGCCTGAGCGGCTTGCCGTATCAGTTCCATATGTACCGGCTTGAGGGTCTGGGCGCTCTCATTGAGGATATCCCATTGGCTGGATGCGGGAAGCGGGACACCGCAGTTTTCCTGAAGCTTCTCCAGGCGGTTGAAGGGCAAGCCTGCGCCATATTTTGCGACGGCCACCTGTGCTGCTACCGTCTCGTCATATTTTTTCTCGCCTGCCTCGGCGGGCTTTTCCGCGGTGAAGATTTCCCCGCAAAGGTTGCACCGCAGCTTCTCCAATAGATAGGTTGCGAGCTGGACCGGGGCGGTTGCAAAGAAGCGCATAAATATCTCGGGATCGATCTGATAGAGTTTGCCCCTCAGGCATTTGGGGCACCGGTCGCCTTTATTGTGATCCTTATTGGGGACAGGGATCGTTTTGCCTCCTGGATAGCTCCCGATACCATTCCTGCCGTGTCCCTTCGGATGAGGCCGCTCAGGCTGGGCGATATCTCCGGATTCTTTGTCGAACAGGCGCTCACTACTTTCCGTTTTGAAACCGAAGATCAACCGCAACAGCCGTACAATCGCGCTCGACTTCTTCTCGACCATGCCACTCAGAAAGAGTACGGTCCCAACGAGGCCGGAGACGAAGGTAAAATCCTCCGGCTCAAGAATCTTCTCGGCTCTTTGAAGAAAGCTTTTTACCTTTTCGTTGTCCATCTCTATCGTGGGAGGCTTCAGCGGCATAGCTTTTCCCGGAATTTTGCGTCGAGGCAAAAGCCCCAGACATCCTTGATGGAGCGGTTTGGCTTATGGGTGAGATCGTTTTTGCCCCGCCCCGTGGTTTGCCCCAAATGTATCCAGTTGGAAGCCCGGTAGCAGGTCCCTTTGAAACGTTCGGTATCGACGAAGGTCTCCAGAATATAGATGGGATGCCCATAGACCTCCTGCCAGTCTCTGGAGATCCTTCTTGCCATTTTGCCCAGCAGATGAGAGGCAAGACAGCCGATTCGGACCCAGGGTAACAGGAGGAACCTGGAATTATAGGCAACGAGATGAATATTCTTCTTGCGCATCTCGGACGACCATCCGATGAAGCGGTCCCTGCAGCCGATGTGGCGAGGGGCCGATGACCAACTGAAGCAGGCGATGGGGCGATCATCAATTGTTGCGAGATACTTGAGATGCTCTCCGACCGGCTGGCAGTAACCCAGGTAATGATATTGTTCGATAAGGCCGCCGAACAGCTTCTCCAACGGTCCCCGGCGCACCTGGTGGATCACCGGCGTGGGAAGTCCGCACAGATCTCCCTCTATGGGACTTTGATCGATACAAGGCGGACCAGGTTTTCTGCGCACAGCCAGGGGATTGGCAGGATTTTGTTTCTTTGGCGGAAGATCGATCAGCCCGGCCCGCTCCAACTCAAGCATGAGGGATCGGCAGATCATATCGCGCGGCTGCCCGTTCGCCTGCACCCAGTTCCATGCCTTGCAAAGCTTCCAGGAAAGCTTGCGGCGGCTATCGCCGGGGTTTTCGGCGATAAGGCAGCGGATGAAGGCCACATCCTCCAGCGAGACCGTCTTTCCTCTATACCTTAGTACCGTTTCCATGCGGCGAGCTTCTACCACGAGAATAAACTGGAACGCAAGCTTGATTTTCGCCGCATTAAGATAATTTTTTGAAAAATTTGATCGCACCCTCCGGGGGCTGAAAGTTCCAAATCAAAGACTGCAACTCGAAGGCATCGATTCGGCTGTTTTGTGGCCATTGGCCTATATGTCCGTTCGACAGCCTTTTATGGCACATCCAGAACCCCTGGCCGTCATAGGCAAGAATACGCAAGGCGGTCCTTGTTTTGTTGCGGAAAACGAAGAGTGCGCCGCAAAATGGATCGGCGTCGAGTACTCCACGGCACACACTGCACAATCCGTCAATCCCCTTGCGGAAGTCAATAGACTGCAGGCAAACCAAAATCCGCATCTGTGGGGTTATCTGG
>PLSV01000359.1:3721-10065 GCA_003165235.1 Syntrophobacteraceae bacterium | reverse complement strand
CCGAACTTGTCGGCCTCAAAGTCCAAAGCCTCATTCATAAGTTCATCCTCAATGCCTTCTCGAGTTCCCGTGCCTTGGCAAAAATCGCAGGATTGTGGATACTTCGAATGCTTGCCGGCACCCTTGCAGCGTGGACAGGGTGCGACATTTGAGCAGGCGAAGGGCAGGTAGAATTTGCCGGAAGGCATGAGCGCGAAGACTGTTCCCAAAAATACTGACTGAACCTTGTTTCCTTCCATGTCGTCAAAAGTCTCGGCCCCTTCAATCTGAGCCCAGCCGGCCCTCACGACATCCTTCGCCATCCTCTCAATTTCTCTTCGCGTCATTTCCTATTCGCCTCCCTCACAAAGCAGATCATTGCCAGGGTTGAATGGGGAAGGTATGATTTGGCGAACCTGTTCGAGGAATGTCGAATCAATCGCAAACATTGCTCCACTTTCCGGGTCCTTGTAGACTTCGAGTTCTACTTCAGCGCCGGTATCGGGGTCCGTGACTTCGATAAACTTCACATATTGTGCTTTGAGCGGGTCCATGTCGGTTCCCTTGCGGTTACATCATCTTTTGGTTTTTTCGCGTTCTTTCCATCCATCACCAACAGGCCTGAGCTGAGCCAACTGGAGTGTTCATACTGTTCATCCCCCTGGACATCGACCAAAGCCTCAATGACCCGAAGTCAGCTTCATGGTCAGAACCACCACAAATGGCGCTTTTGATTGTTTCGTCACTCAGGACCTGTTCGGCTATCTTGCATGCCTCTTCCATGGACTCGGCTTCAACCCCACGCACGGTGAAGCGAACGACCGGAAATAAATGGACACCATATTTGGACACTGACTTGGGCTCCCTGTCGTAACCGTAAAATCGAGGGTTTCATTTCGCCTTATGGAGATCCGACCCGATACCCACCATTCCTTCTCTTTGGCTTTGGACAGAGGGGCTCCCCAGAAGGGAAGCTTTCCGCCAAAAATTGGCACTTTCTAAGGCGTTTTTGAGAGCCTGAAGGAGTTCTTCTTTCGAGACTATTGCGAGATTTTCATGAAAATATGAGTAAATCGGGTCATCCATTGTTGTTCGCCTTTTCAATAGGGGCGGCCCGTACCAGCACCGCCCCGCGCTTCCTGCACAAAGAACGTAAAGGGCTAGAACCGGGATGGGAGCGGTTTCGCTCCCAAACGTTCAGGGTCGTTATCGCTCGACTTTTCAAGCTGTTCCTTCCGCCACGATTCCTGAAGCTCCTGCTCCACAGCGAAAGCTGAAACAAGGCGCATGCTGTCCTGTAGTGCATGCTCGTTACCAAAAAATGAATCCATGAGGTGAGGATGACAGAACATTTTTTCCCCTTTCTTACGATTTGAAGGTTCTCGCAGTTCCCCAAGGAAAGGCTGGCCCCTATGTGAGAACCGCCCTGATTAGGCCTGCTCAGCCGGTTGCTCGGGTTGTACTTCGGCTTGTTGTACTTCNNGGCTTGTTGTACTTCGGCTTGTTGTGCTTCGGCTGGTTGTGCTTCGGGCACAGGCTCGATCTTGTCTGCGAAAATCAGCTTGCCGTCCACCGTCTTGCTGACGACCCTGTCTTTCCAATGCGAATAACGTGGATTGAGTGCGTCAGTAAGGAAAGTGGAAGCGCCATTCTTGCTGACGGTCGGGAACTGCTCCATTATGAGCGCCAGTAATTCTTTCTTGTCCAGATTACCCAGCTCAAGGTGTTCCTCCACNNCGAGCGAGATATAAGGGCGCTTGCTCACTCGCTCTTTCTTGGCTGGTGCGGGTTGTTCAACTGTTTCACTTTCAGTTGCAACTAACGGACTCTCAACCACTTGACCTTCGCCTTCAGTGGTGACAGCTTCCTGACCTTCAGTCTGAGTTGCAAATATCTCAGCCTCGGTGGCTTCGACTATGGTTGCCGGCGTGGATTCTTCTGATATCTGATTAGTGTCTTCTATCTGATGCTCATCAGCTACATTGCTATTGGTAACTTCTGAAACATCAACCTGAGCCTCGGATTTCCTTGTCTTCCTGCTCATCTGTTTCTCCTTTTCTATTGGTGATTTGATTTCAATTTTTGTTATTATATGTGGCAGCTAAAGTCATCACAAGCAAATTATTATTAAGGTTACTGACTAAAGGAACGCTGACTATTCGATTTAATATGGAAAGACCTAATGACAATTCTGCTTATTCATGATTTACAATGCTCTTGTACATAGCCATTAGCTGAGATGATGAAAGAGTACATATCGAGTTCTTGCGAAATAGAATTAAATGTGGCACGCTGACCCCGAAAAATCGGCGCCATCTCTGCCTGAAAAGGATGCAGCATATGACAGGGCAAATAATGAACTATCCTGCCGGATTTTCCCATTCACTGCTTCCGGTCGTAAAGAAAACCGTGTTTCGTATGGGTATAGCTGGGAACTCTGGCATTGATTCCACTGACATCGGGTGGGCTGCCGAGCACGGGGCTAACTATTGGGTCTGGGGAAGAAGTTTCGGCAAGGTCACAGAGGGAATCAGGGGAGTTATCAGGCATAATCGCGAAGGTCATGTAGTTGCCATGCTTGGATGGGTTTTCGGCTGGCAAGTGCGGCGGAGCGTGGAAAGTGCCCTGCAAAAGCTTGATACTGACTACCTGGATGTTTTCAAGCTGGGTTGGCTTGGAAGAACATCAATCTACAGCAAGGGGATAATCGATGCTTTGTTGGAACTCAAACAGGAGGGTAAGATATTAGCCATCGGCGCCAGCATTCATGATCGCAAGAGGGCCGGAAGGCTGGCGCTGAATTCGGAGATCGATTTGTTCATGATCCGTTACAATGCAAAACACCCGGGAGCCGAACAAGATATATTCCCGTACCTGCAAAAGCGAAATCAGGCAGTGGTCAGTTATACTTCCTTGGCTTGGGGTCAGCTGATCAAGCCGCTAAAAGGAATTATCATGCCACCTTGGCCAGGCGGGGAGATCTTCAACGGGCCACCTCTTTCACCGGAACTCTGTTACCGATTCGTTCTGACGAACCCAAACGTTCATGTTGTATTGACGGGACCGCAGAACCGGGAGCAACTGGGCCAGAATCTTGCCGCAATGAAGCAAGGCCCATTGAAGCCGGATGAATTGAACTGGATCAGGCAATACGGCCAATTGGTCAAAGCAAGGAAAAGGCTTGATTACGTGAAGTGAAGGTTTGTGCTTGTCTATCTGGCAAGGATTCACCGTCAGGGGCCTGCCACAGGGTTTCTATCATACAACATCCTTCGGAAGGGCATTATGTCGTGCACTTGCGTTACGGAACTCCATCAACCTGTAACTCCAAATACTATCCTATTCGTCCCCTTGTGATGGCTTCGTCAGCCCGAGAAGCTCTCTGACCAACCGGGTTCCTTCCCGGTTCATCTCTCCCATGTCTGGGTCGTTTTCCCCGGAACGTTCGGCTTGCGTAAGCAAAGCTTCCACGGCCTCGATACCGTCACTGGTAAGGACTGCTGCACGCGGTGTTTTGCCGCCCAGAGCAGGGATCTTCATATCCACCCAATTTTCCCAGTGCTTTCGAATCATATCAGCCATGTGCTGGCGCACTTCAGGGTTCTGCATAAGAGCATCGTGTTCGGCGGAACGTCCGGCTACCTGGCCCTTAAGCTTTTCATCGGCCATCATTTTGTCGAGATTGCCAATTTCCTCTACCTTGAAACGGGCGCTAGCTCCAAGCTTGGCTTCGATCTTTCCGCGAATGGTCTTGGCCCTTTGAGCCGAGTTGACCTCCGCCGTCAAACGGTTGCCATCGATTACAACGCGGCCCAGTAAGGTATTGGAGAGTCCTGGACCGGCCTTGTGATCTTTGCGGTCCCATGTGATCTCTGCTCGCCGGATGTGTTCCTCCGCATCTCTTTCAGCCTCTTCGCGAAGCTCTCCCGATTTTCTTGTTACGCACAACGAAACAAGCTTTTCGAAAGCCGCCTCGGCCGAATCGATTTCGTAAACAATCTTGTGAAATTCGAGTGGGTCTCCGTCAGTGTTACATATCCTGGGACTGGTGAATAGCGCCTGGTCTATTTCGAGAAAAAGCTCCCGGATTTCGAAATCCCAGTCGTTGAGTACTTCATCTGAGATTGTCGGGGCATCTTCTTTCATTCTCCCGCGAAATTCAATTATCCCCGGCTTGTAGCCGGGCGAAATGACATAAGGGCAGAGTCCCACGATCATGCCGATCCCGTCGATGACCGCCACCCGGCCGAAAACAATGTCAGAGGGTTTGACGTGCTGCGACCCGGCGCGCTCCTGGACCATGATTCGACTGCCGGACAGCACGTCCTGCAGGAGGATTTGCCGTCCAGCCTCGACCTCCAGGACCTCATAAAAAGAGTATGGTTTGCGGTTGACGGCTTCGATGAATCGGCGCTCATATGCATCGAGTCTCGGGCCATGCTTCCGGGCGTACAGTTCCGCCACTGTCTGACCCGATGGACCGCTAAGTTCTCTTTCTCCCTCCGTGGGATCATATTCCCAGTTGAAGACAAACCACGGCCAAAAAAGCGGCATGTGCCGCTCCAAGCGCTCGGCATCTGGTTTTGCTTCCTCATCTTCGGGCCACAGCAAGTACTCTTTTAAAGCCACATCCATGGCAGCTTGACCGAAGACGTGCTCGGCATGTTTGAGCAGACGGTCGAACAGTCTGTCGTAGACTTCACTCAGTCGCCTGTAATCAAGCTCGTCCGGGGATGTAACGTTTCCTGGCATGCAACATTTCTTGTATTTTTTGCCGCTACCGCAAGGGCAAGGGTCATTTCGCCCGGTCTTCATATCTTTGCTATCCTCATGCCGAATGTTGTCACTGTTTGAGTGCAACATCGAGAACCATCCGCGGCATTTGATCCTGCGGCCAAAAACTCTCGCATTGACTGAATCTCATTGGCTTTGATCTCAGAGAGAGGCCGTAGACAGTTTAGCGACCAGACAAGCACTGTACAACCCCAGGCTGTCAGATTTGTCAGCAGGATACAGTCGCAATGTAACGTCGTCAATTGGAGATGCCCTTCGTGGGGGTTAACCGGCCGGAGTTCATTCCCAGTGTGGATTCATTGCCGGAATGGTCCTACGTGGTCTCAATTCAACCTTATCAACTTTTGGCCATCTCGCCCAGTTAATCACCAGTACCCTCTCGGTACGATGCGAAATACCTCTCTGGGGAAAAGTCCGGCGAGAAGGGCGATCTCAATGGTATAGTCGGCTACCTACAGGACTGCTGTTGTCCAGAGAGTGTGCACAAATCCTAATGGAGAAAGGGTCCGGCAATAAGGCCCCCTTCTCCATGTCAGTCCTCTCGCTCAAGCAAGTCAATGCGGGTGCAATTGCCCTCTTCGTCATAGATATCGAAAACGGTCGCAAGCGAAGCCGGATCGCGCTGGATCTCAAGCGTCTCCCGTGCGGCTTCTTCCGGCGTCTCCGAGTCGATCTCTATTGTCCACTTCACAGTATAGGTTTTCATAAGCTACCACTCCGCGTTGATCATAAATTTCGCGACCACTCACTTGCCGATACTCTACTCAGACTCGTACGGGCGATTGTCTTCCGTTCGCACATCCGGAAAACAGGAGAAATGCACTACAACGCCATTCCAAAACAGTCCTGACCCTATCCGGTCTTCAGCCCTGACTCGGATATCCACTCCCGCGCCTGGTGAATCGTGCCCAGTAACTTGGGATCCCAGGATTTTCTCCCACCACAGCTTTATCGTCTCAATGGATGTCCCGTTCAATGCCGGCGCGCTGAGTACCTCAAAGGCAAAACTTCCGGTTATTTTGTCGCAGACCTGAGAAAATAAAGCTGGAGTTCCGAGTATCTCCATGCCGAGAATACCCTGAGCATCGATGAAGATTGACCCTATCTGGTTTTCTGCAGGACGGATTGCATCCACAAATCCTTCCAGCCGATGTGCGACCCTCTCGCGACCTTCCTGAAAATCAGAGGTATCAGAACGGACTCCCAACTCATCCAACGATGCACTGACTTCATTCCATACAGCCCTCTGATCGCTCCGGAAGCCGCCGTTCTCACGCACACTGGCGGATACTGTCGCCTTTTGTACAGCACGAGATCGAGCCCGGAATACCGATCCTGTTGAGTCGAAATAGGCTCTTTGATGCTGCCAACGTCCAGCTTGGATGCATGAGACTGGGACTTTCACTGAAGTACGTGCCAGAATCACCAGTGTGGTATTGATAATTCGGTTCTGCTTGCCGCCGACCACTTCCTCCCCATCCAGTACTATTATGGGTTGGTCACCCGTGTTTTTCAGCAGGAGAAAAGGGACTTGTCCAGCTGGGCTCGTTTCAGTAATCCTGGCCACCCCT
>PLSV01000359.1:0-3685 GCA_003165235.1 Syntrophobacteraceae bacterium | reverse complement strand
TGCAATCTACCGGCATCACGTGAGCTTTCAAAAGCAAAACCATGGCCAATGTATCAATGTCGTGGCCGGTGATATCTTAGCGTACAGATAAAAAGTTTCGCCTCTTTGCACTTTCATATCGTGTGCTTTTCTCCATGTTGGATATAAATACCCCCAACTTGTTATACGTATATGTGCTAATGACTGAGGTCACAAGCAAAAAGTTATGGAAATCCAATATCTTGACGTGTTTTTATAGGAGGTATTCAAGTGAGAAATGGCGGGAAAAAATGTTAATGTCGAGATTGGCCAGATTATAGAGTTTATCTCTGCATCGGAGCGACACCTTGGATAGTACGTCTGAAGGCAGAGCCACGGCGAGAAGCCAGGTCTCGTTGGTCTCATTGGTATATTCTTGTGTTTGACGGGCTATCAGTTGTCAGGCTGTCCGAACAGTAAGGGGGAGGGAAAATCAAGCACCGCTGTCGTATGGGAGAATCGCAATCATTTTCATGGTGGCAAAATTTCAACCATTTGCGGCCCTTCGCTTCGTAACAACTACGGACTTGCTGCCAGGGTAAATCGGCTCGATCACCGCGACTACCGTCTCCGGCATATGTTTGTATTTGCGCTGCCAATAATCGGCTTCATTCCTTTCTGCTACTGCCAATTGAATTCGAGCACGCAACCGCATTTTCGTATATGGGTTCACAATCTTGACCGATGTCGGCGGTACTGTTTCCACCATCTTCGGCACTGGAAACATCAGCACATTCCCCATCTCTCATTCCTTTCTTCGGCACTGCGACCTTGCAATTCGAGTCGAGATCGCGAGGTAGTCCATACTCCATGCGATTAGGACGATTTACACGTACCTCGACTAATCCTTCGTCCTGTAAGAGTCGTGGCCAAGCTTCGCGTAATTTTCGCTCTGCATAGTTGGAAGATTCTCCGCAGTAAGTCAAAACCAGCTCCCTTGTTGCGTAATTTAGATCATTAAGGCACTGTTTGAGGGCTGGGCGGAATTTCTTCAGCAAACGAAGCATTGGTTCACTTGTACCCCGTGCGGTTTGATACAGGGAAGTTTGAATATCCAGCCCCTGCAATTTCGCGCTATCCTGAGTTACAGGCCCAGTGGCTCCCGTTCTTCTTCGATTATCTTCACGTTCGAGACAGGTTTGAAGGCACTCATCAAATGTTCTGTTCAAGGGCGTTGCATAAACGCTACAGTGAGTACGGCATTGGCCTTGTAGCTGTTTGAGGTAATCAAGCATTCGAGGAAATCGTTCGCGTAGCTCACTATCGCTCACATGGCGAATAAAGCCATGGTAGAAACATAGCTTCTTCATAGTTCGTCTAATCGAATCTTCCTGCCGATCAACCCCGATGCTTTCCAACTTACGCTTAATCAAAGGAGCAGGCGCAATAAAGATAACTTCCTCACCATCGACGTAGCCTGACTCAGCAATTTCGACACACGCCTGCAATACGTAAGCCCCGGCATTTGCATGAAAATACAACTTACTATACGCAGCCTTGTTGTCTTTCCAAAGGCGTTTAATACCTTGACGTAACTTTCTCAATGGTTTCACTTCATGGCGTGATTTCAGTATTATTCCCAGGGCTTCAAAAACAGTCACATTCTTGGTCGCCATTATGTAATCTACGCCGGACATGTCAGCACCACAGCCGAAGCAGTGATATCGATATTCACCTTTTTTATGCAAATAGATATGGGCTGACGGATCACGGTCTTTATGACTCTTAACTTCACAGAGGAAATGACCTTCGGCCATGGAGTGTGATGAGAACAGCTCGAATGGAACTTGTGCGGCTTGATGGTAAATATCTCCATAGCTTTCAACAGGAGCAGATATTGAGTCAAGATACGGTAGGTACTGACCTTGATCTTTTGATCGTCGTACATGATTATTATTGTCGAGGTTAGTACCTACCGTATCTTCATTCAACCTTTGTTCCACTATATGATCCAAGTCGCAATGAACATCCTCGAAATAATAATGGTGGTCTTCATTTCGTGTAGTTCCATAGTAGAATCTTGACAAATCCGTAACATTTGGATCAGTATACCTGAACTTAGTTTTGAATAAGTCACGTATAGCTTCCACATACGTTTTCCGTAGAACAGGATCAGTTATCGGCTCAGGAGTGCAGAACAACACCCTAAATCTCTGGCATTGATCGGTTGAACTCATGGTTTCATAAATCAAGAAGGGTCTTAGTTGGTGAATGTCGCAAAAGTCCAGAATATTACCAAGCGTCAGGCTGAGATCAACCCCTTCTGGATACTTGACTGTACCATTCTCCAGTATTTCAGTCTCATGATTATCGAGGTCCCCTCCGAAGATTTGCTGACTAATAAATGTTGACTCATTAGTAGGAGCTTCATGCGGCTTTCCTGTTTTTGAATCAATATTGTTAGGATTTGGTAAAACGTAAGCTGGAGTGATTGAATGTTTAGTCATTAAATAATAAGCTACTGTCTCAAGGTCAGGAACTGATGTAATAGCGTATCGACTGAAGAAGCTATTCTTGACTTTACCCGCGTCAGTTTTTGACTCAGCTTCTATTCGTGAGATTATGAGTCTGATTGGAGTTGACAAAACATCTATATTATTATCGTTCATAACATTTACCTTATTCGTTATCCGAGGCGAGCAGATTTAGCGGATCTATTCGCCTTGTTCATTGTAAGTAGCGATTTATGCTTCCTGAGGTGGAGCAAGCCTGCGTCGGGAAAGCCACACCTTTGTTGATACGAACTGGACCAGTTGTCGCTGGTCCTTTTTTTTGATTATGCGCAATCAGATTGTCTAATTGGCGAATATCGTTCATCCCAATCGATAGGCCCGAGCACCGACTCAACCGCTGCTCGTTGGTGAGCCAACAGCGTGAGTTTGCCTTGCTCCACAAGGGAAATATGGACCTGAGCGAGGTCGAACATTTTTCCCAACTCCGTTTGCGTCAGCCCGAATGCTCGCCGCTTTTCCTTCAAACTTTTCTTCTCGATATTTGTCATCTGTCCCACTGCATTGCTCCTTGATCCTGGTTTGTTCTATGCTCTTAATATAGTTTTTATGCACACGGATATTTGTAGAAGCTTACAGATGAAGAGATAGTCGAGAGATTGAATCGAAACCCATCAAAGATAATATAGAAAAAGTCTCCAAAAACATTGATCGAATCGAATGTTTGTAGAAATGGGGACTCAATAAATGGAAATTCCAAGAGATGTCTTTGAGGCAGTACTTGAGCAGATGAGGCAGATTCTGATCGGATTGAGGAATTTGCGTACCGAGTTGGGGAAGTGGAGACAGGAGCCTGTCGAATCCACTGCAAAAGCCCAACCGGCAGTACAAGTCGAAACCGAATCCATTGAACCGCCGACGGAAAAGCAGATTCAATTTTTGAAAGGCCTTGGGATTGAGGAAATTCCAGCGTCAAAGGATGAGGCTCGTCGAATGTTACAGGAATTGAATGAAAAACGTGAAGCCGGAGAGTATTCACCACCTCCAACCGCGAAGCAATTGAAGTTTCTCAAGGACCTGAAGTACGCAGGGCCGATGCCGGAAACGAAAGAGGCGGCCTGGAAATTATTGCAAGAGCTGAAAAAGGATTGAACGAGTACGTGTTCATCTATTCCACTCGATATTGAGGTTAGCGGAATGAGGGCCATTGAATGATG
>PLSV01000033.1 GCA_003165235.1 Syntrophobacteraceae bacterium | reverse complement strand
ATAAACAGACAAGGCCGGCCGAACTTGGACGTCATGTCTCAGCCGGCCGGCCTCTTTGGATTCCAGACGCTCCCACATGTGAATCGGACAAGCGAATACTGGTATTAAACTTGGCGCACCCGACTCAAAACGCACAGACCTGCCCGGGATGTGACGGATTTCTCATACAAAGTTGCGTTCAAGTGAGTACTAAANNTGAAAAATCACTTCCCCGCTCTTTTCGGTTGCTTCAACTTGAGCGCAACTTGGTATCACTTGTCTTTTTTTATTTAGTTTCTTCGTGATTCTTCGCGTCTCCTTAGTGCGCTTCGTGACCTTTCTGGTTCCGGTGGATCGTTCTCTGGTCCCGCCGCCAAAGGATGATGTTTGAATTGCGGCGATCAAGGAAACGTATGCCTGGCCATAGCGAATACTTAAGGCGCGGGCAGCGCCTGAACCCTCCTGCCTACCCGTGAGACAGCCGTTTCTCGGGGACTTCCGCCTCCAGCCCATATGAATCAACTCCTGCAGCAATGATGAGAACTGCAGGTATGATCCAAATATTGAAGGGCGCCGGCTAACCCGAAGCAGAACGCCAGAGGAGAGGTGTGTGGATTTTTCCCTTTTCGAGCCTGGATGAAGGCGCTATGGCGTCTATGGAGCGCCTTTTGAGCATCGAGACCGCCTTAAACTGGTCTTTTCAATGCCAAACAGCGTTTTAAGCACTGCATGATGGTGGGATTTGATATTTAATCTTGTCTTGGGTCCGACCCCATTCGGAGACCGAGTTTTTTGCTCCTCGGCGAACCCATTGCGGGGATGCGGCGGCGGGAGACCGAAGAACCGGAATTCCTCATGTTATCCGCTCAGCGTTCATCGTTGCAAAACCGTACCTGTCCTGATATATTTCGATAGGTAATTCCGCAGCCTGGAACCAAGAAAACGGGACAGTATGAAAGGTGGCCGACTATGACTGCGAAGGAAATGAAAGAGCGGATCATTGAAGCTCTGGATAAGCTTCCGCCAGAGTCTTTGGAAGGGGTGCTTGAGTACGTTGAATTCATCGGCGAACCAGAAACGGTAGAAGCTACGGCTGAGGAATTGGAAGCTATCCGAAGGGGAGACGCAGAATACCTTAAAGGGGAATTCATCCGCTGGCGGGATCTAAAACGTGATGCTCATCTATGATGTGATTCTCACTAAGACTGCTCAAAAGCTCCATGAAAAACTACCTTCAAAACTCCGGGAGGGCGTGGATCGATGTCTGAACTGGCTGGAAACCAGCCCCAAGAAGGGTCCCAACATTAGGCGCCTGGAAGGGCAGGCGGGATACTTCAGATATCAGGTAGGCGGGTGGAGAATCGTCTATCGGGTTGAAGATGAAACCGGCGAGGTCAGGGTCTATGACATCCGCCCGCGCGGTGATGTTTACAAGCATTAAAGGGCTTGATGAGCGATCCGGTTTAAACCTTTGTCTCGTCCGGAGAAACCTGGCGCAAGGTGAGCCGGCGGGGAGGAAACTAGGGAAATGTTGGCTGGGAACCGGAATTGCGCCTGCACCCTCCCGCCTACCCGTGAGACAGCCGTTTCTCGGGGACTTCTGCCTCTGCCCCATATGAATTTTGCCCATTGCTTTCGGAAAGAGGGAAAATGCAGAAATGATCTGCACATAGAAATATTCTGGATGGCCCACCGCATAACGCCATATAGGAGAGATATACGACTTTTTGGGGTTGCTCATTAGCCCAAACGGGAAGTTGAGCCTGTCTTAATAGCTAAATTTCTTGCCAAACAAAGCCTCACTGCATTTATTCAGTATTTCGAGTGCACTGGATGCCAGATTACGGTTGTGGTACATGGCTCCCCGGTAGCGTTCACTAAATGCGATGAAGTTGTGCAATGACATCACGCGATCCAAGCAATTACTTGAGTAATCTGCGACGAGATCACGAAAGCTGAAATGCTCAATTGACGTCTCTAGGTTTTCCAGGTCGTCAACCGACATGACAATAACTGGAGCAATCCTTTTATCTCCCTTAACGAATATGCCACTGGGTAGCGTTGAATCGGGTTGTAAATGGGTAGCGAATTCCGAAGCAAAGAAGTTACCGTACACTGGTGAGGTTAAAAGTGAATCATGAACTACCAGCACAGGGTAGATGAGCCGAACAGTTCGAAATTCATTGCCGTCACCTGCCCATTTGCCAATAGCCAGAGAAGTAGCTGTTCTAGCAAGTTGGCCAACTCCTTTGAGCTTCATTCCACCCCTTGGGGTTCTGGTTCTACTGTATCGTTCCCGCATTGTATGCAATAAAGTCTCATAATCGTCGCATAGAATAACATCTTCCGGTATAAACGTTGACTTGACTTCAAATAGCACTACCTCGAATACGTCGTTAAGTATTGCGTCTATCTCAATGGAGTCTCCTCCGCTGTCGAGTGCTTTCACGTTCTTAGAAAAACGGTTTACTAGATTTCCTGGGGAAGCAAACATTCGTCCTAACATGTCAAGTATGTATTCCTCAAATGCCTGCCCGAAGGCACTAAATGCATCATTAGGTCGACACGTTGGAGATTTTAGAATGTGAAATAATGGTCCAATGGCTGCTTTCTCGCTGTAAAAGACCGGGTCAAAGATGATTCCTCTGCCGTCGGGGGTGTGCAGTATGGGCTTCTCCCTCAATGAACGGTAGTAATCAGCCGGAGCATCCTCGTATTGGCTGATTCCAGGTAACCGTCCACCAGATACAGAGAA
>PLSV01000027.1 GCA_003165235.1 Syntrophobacteraceae bacterium | reverse complement strand
TCCTTCAGCACGAGCGCGCGCGATGTGTCACAAAAATTAAAGGAGCAGGTCCGCGAGCGTCCAGCGCGTCCAGGAGCCCCAGGACGCTGGCGAACGGGGCCATCGCATAACCGGACGCGACCGACGCCGCTCAGAGGGAGATCCCGTCTCAATATCCAGGCTGGGAGAAGATCGAAGCGGCCTTACGGGCCGGTGGCCAGAGCCTGAACGCCATCGCCGCCGCCCACAAACTCACCAGGCGACCATCCGGTGCCGTCCGTTCTGCTCCCCACACACTGCTGGAAATAGAAAAATAGTTGGATGTCATCCCCCTGACGGGCCAATACAGATCAGAGTCTTGCCATCAGTTGTTCGGGTTTTTTGCCTGTATAGCTTTGCTGATTTCTCGCGCTCTTGCTTGAGCATGTGCAAGGGCCTGAGGGGAGAGCCTTTTTGCTTCAGTGTTGCGTAATGCAGAAGCAGGCTCATCTCCATTCGCTGCGGCCAGGCTGAACCATACATAAGCCTCAGAATGGTCAGGCCGAACCCCATCCCCGTTGGCGTAGGCTTGGCCGAGGACGTGTTGGGCACCCGCATTCCCTTGCTCTGCGGACTTTCTTACCCACTTCACTGCCTCAGCATGGTCTTGAGGAACACCTTGGCCTTTGGCGTAGGCAACGGCAATATTGTACTGGGCATTCGCATTCCCCTGGTCTGCTGCCTTTCGGTGCCACTTCAAGGCTTCTTTATAATCCTGTGGAACGCCCTCGCCGTTGAAATACATAATCCCGAGAATGCACTGCGAATCTGGGAATCCCTGGTCTGCTGCCTTGCGGTACCACTTCACGGCCTCGACCGGATCCTTAGCGACTCCCTGGCCGTAGTAATACTTATTCCCGAGGTTGTTTTGAGCAATTGCATTCCCCTGGTCTGCTGCCTTTCGGAGCCACTTCACGGCTTCTTCATAATCCTGTGGAACGCCCTCACCGCTGGCATACATAATTCCGAGAATGCACTGCGAATCTGGGAATCCCTGGTCTGCTGCCTTGCGGTACCACTTCACGGCCTCGACCGGATCCTTAGCGACTCCCTGGCCGTAGTAATACTTATTCCCGAGGTTGTTTTGAGCAATTGCATTCCCTTGGTCTGCTGCCTTTCGGTACCACTTCACAGCTTCGGCATAGTCTTGATGGACGCCTTGGCCGGAGTCATACATTTTCCCGAGGCCGTACTGCGCAATTGGATATCCCTGCTCTGCTGCCTTTCGGTACCACCTCACAGCTTCGACCGGGTCCTTCGCAACGCCTTCACCAAAGTCATACATTTTCCCGAGGTAGAACTGCCCGAGTGGATATCCCTGCTCAGCGGCCTTTCGGTACCACTTCATGGCTTCGACCGAATCCTTTGGAACTCCCTGGCCGGAATCATACATATTCCCGAGATAGAACTGAGCAACGGCATCCCCACCTTCTGCCCGAGGACTCAGCCCCTTAAGTGCATTCTCGTATGCTTCGCTAGCTTTGGCTTCATCTTTGGGAATGCTCAACCCAAAGTGGAATGCATAACCTAAATATCGTTGACCATCCGGATCCCCTTGATCGGCAGCGAGTCGGACCCATTTCAGCCCTTCCAATTCGTTTTTGTTCACCCCTAAACCCAATTGGAGCAATCGCCCAAGGTGAGCCTGTGCGGGAGTATATCCCTTCTCAGCCGCCTTCCGGAACCATTTCACGGCTTCTTGAGGATCGATGTTATAACCCCATCCATCTCGATACCGCATCCCCAAAGCATCCTGGGCCGCGGGATCACCACCTACTGCGGCTTTCCGCATAGCTTCTATGCCACCCAGTGTCGCTGGAGCCTGTGGGGATTGGGTGGTGGCCGGGGTTGAAGGAGTCTGCGGAGGTTGAGTGGATGAAGCCTGTGGAGATTGTGTGGCGGGTGGCGATGAAGGGGCTAACTTGAGTTTTTGCAGAAAATTCTGACTGATGAGGGTGGTCTGCGCCGAGAGGGGGAGAACTAAGGTTAAGGCTAAGACCGAAAAACGCATAATAGCTCCATTTCTAGATTTAATTTCAGGTACAACGTTTTGTTATTCTGATCTCAAAAATTACAAACAATATCAATTAACTACCACATACATAAATCGAATAAAAGTTGCAATTATTCAATCTAAAGTTACATCCCTGCACGCTTTTGTTCTTTTTTCTCAATCGCTTTCCATTTCTTATAATTTTCCTTATCTTCAGCTTGAAGAAACATTTCAGCAATAATACCAGCCTGCGCTGCGGCCTCCATTGCTGATCCATTTTCTTTTACAATATTATATTTTTTTATCTGATCTTCGGCAAGCGCATTAGCAACCGTAGTTTGCCCAGCTAGTAAGATTGAAGAAGATCCCTTATTTTCTGTGGATGTTGATGCTATAGCGGCAATGATGATGATGATGAGGATGCACCCCCCGCACCCTATGCCGATTTTCTTCCCCCACCCCATTTTGGTTTTGGGCTTGTCGCTAGGTGTATTGCTCATGGTACCTCCGGTGGTTAGGTCTGACTGGGGATTTTGAAGGAATTTACTTAGTTCTTGAATAATTTTGTCGAAATTCTTTTGATGACGATGAGCACCACCAATATTAAATCCTACTTTTAGCGAAGACTCCATTGAAACGGTTGAACTCACGTCATCCACCTTTTCTATAATCAGGGTCAAATTCTCACCATAAGAAAACAAGGACATTCCAGAGCTGGCACTTATGCGACCTATTAATTTATCCGTGGATTTGATGCTCATTCCAGTGGACGGCAAGATACTAACTAGACCATCAAAAACGGCATCATAAGAGAATGGAAATTTTTGGTGGGTTTCCTGATTTGAAAAGCTCATGTCTTGTCCCTTTGTTTAGATGCAAAATTGTTTTTTTGACTAGCACCCTATTCTGATTTTCTTTCCCCACCCAATATTGACCTTGTCGCTGGGTTTATCGCTCATGGTGCCTCCGGCGTTTAGGTCTGACTGGAGAGATTTGGTTAACTCACTGAAGCGAAAAGCGTTGAATGAACTATGAAAAAATAGGAATGATGGTAGAATCCAAGTTCCGAGTCCAACTTCGATTCTTCATTACGGCGATTGACTGTACGGCCAAGTTCCCGAAGACCTAGGTGCTCTGGTTAGAATTGGCAAATCATAGAATGGTGAACGGTAAAATGGAAGCCAAAAAATCTTGGGAGGATTAATGCGTCGCCTCATTTCAACCCTTCTGCTGCTCCTGGTTGCTGTCCCCACCTTCCCTGCGGATCTGGTGCTGAAGAACGCTCCGGCCCAGGTCTACGTCAGCCCCAACGGCGGCTGTACAGATGCCGTGGTGGCCACTATCGGCCACGCCAAGAAGTCCGTCCTGGTCCTGGCCTACAGTTTCACGTCCGCCCCTATCGCCGGTGCCCTCAAGGCCGCCCATGACCGTGGCCTGGACGTGCGAGTGATCCTCGACAAGAGCCAGCGCACGGAGCGGTATAGCGGCATGACCTTCCTGATTCATGCCGGTATCCCGACCTGGATAGATGTTGTACACGCTATCGCGCACAACAAGGTGATGGTGATCGACGGCGAGACGGTCATCACGGGTTCTTTCAACTTCACGAAGGCGGCGGAGGNNCGAACTGGCGAAGCTCTACCAAGCGAACTGGGAGCAACTCCGGAACCATGCGAAAGAGTGTGCCGCTCAGTAGGCTGCTGCGCCCTGAAATGTTCGTGGCGAGATGTTCGTTCACGACAAGCGGTTCGCACCGCCGGTGCTTTTCGACCTACTCACATTGAGCACTACTTGCCACAACTGAAACGCCGCCCAACGCCATGGCTTTACCGTTGATCAGATCAGCTATGCACTGGGTTTCGGTCTTCATCAACTCGGGCGATAGAACTTTGCCGCGTGCCAGCACGTCTGCGTACTTCTTGTAGATCGGCTGGTCGAGAAGGCGGTTCGCAGTTTTCCCGAGTGAGTACGGATGGATACGCTTCGTGAACGATGAAGTGGTCAACATGCCGGTGGGGTCAAGCTCCAGAACTGCCAGT
>PLSV01000399.1:442-13824 GCA_003165235.1 Syntrophobacteraceae bacterium | reverse complement strand
CGGTTGCTTCAACTTGAGCGCAACCTGGTATCACATATCAAAGACGCGTAAACGCCGGCCGAGCCTCGGGACTCTAAAACTCTTACGTTTGCGGGAATAGAGTCATCATTCCGGCGGTGTTTTTGAGCCTCAGAATGGTTACCGTAAAGCGGAGGCGTTTCCTGTCGCGCCATGTCACAGGACGAATCGGCCGCTGCGGGGGCTAAAAACAACACGTCTTTCCCGTGCGCCGGCGCCCGGCGCATGAAGGAAGCGGGCATCCGGGATGAGAAGGTGGAAATAACCGTGGGGGAATTCTTTTTGATTTTCAAAAATTTTCCTCCCAATGTAGCATAAGGCTGAAATCGAGAAAATGTGCGTGGCAAAATCATCATGAAACTGACGACCACAAATCTGCAAAAATGGCTTTATTTGATCAGCGGCATTATCCTGCTGGCCGGTCTGGGCAGTGCTGTCCTGATTTATGCCTCATCTCTGGAACGTTCGGCAAGCGTCCTGGGTTACGAAGAAGGGGGCGGATCTGTTTATCCGATCCAGCCTGACGATTCCAAACAGTACTTACGGGGCCTGGAACTCTACGGCGGAACGGCAAATGTTCTTGCCGACGAGCTAAGGCGCTGGTTTGCCGGTTTATGGCGCGGGAAGTCCCTGGCATTCATGGTCGCCTGCATCGCCATTCTTGTGTCGTGGGTGCTTTTCCGTGCCGCGAGGCGCCTGCCGTCCCGCGAAAATGCCAACGTTCAGCGGCGCGGGTAAGATGCAGGGAGCGAGAAGGGTGAGGAATGCGGAATGATGAGTGATGAATGACGAGTGAAGCGGGAAGAAATCCAATTCCTCAATCCCTCAATTCCTCAATCACTTCTATTCATTTTTCAAAGAGACCGGGGGAAGCCGGCGCAACCTACTGATTGCACAGACATATGGGCAGTTTCGCTGCAAATGCAGCGGAAATTCAGCCGCCGGTTCCGCAAGCCGTTGATATCATTGGCTGTTGTGATTTTATTTTCTGTGAAGACAGCGGGAAGGGCGGTGAATGGTGAAAGACCAACTTCTTCAACCACGGATGGACACGGATGGACATAGATAGCAACGTCAACCTCTTATAAACTTCCGTGAATGGTCCTTCCAAGGTCAGGATGAATTCATGGTGAAAAGCCAAATTCAACAGCTCCTGCAATTATTGTCGCTTTTCTCGCTGAAAATACAGGGCAGATGCAGGGGGCATGATTCATAACGTACTGTAAGTATTGGAATTATTATGTTAGAAGTTGAGAAAAAACAGCGATGAACAGTGAATAGTGAAAGACCAACTTCTTCAACCACGGATGGACACAGATGGACACAGATAGAAACGTCAATCTCTTATAAACCTCCGTGAGTAGTAAATGGTGAGCAGGGAGAAACCAAATCCATGAATCTCTCAGTTCCAAAATTGCTCAGTCCCTTAATTCCTTAATCCCCTAGCCCGGACAAGCCGGAACCGGAAAGGTCACGAAGAGCACTAAGGAGACACGAAGAATCATTAAGAAACGTAAATAGAAGAAGAGAAGTAAGAAATTCGTCGCATCCCGGGTAGAAACAACCTCACCCTTCCCCGTCCCATGCGCCTGCGCTCCAAGTTCGGACACGAAGACAATGAAGGCCACGAAGAAATTTCTTGCCAGAAAAATCACGAATTTCAAGTTTAAGTTCTCAATTCCTAAATTCCTCAATCCCCTTATCTGAGTCTATCTGCGTTCATCCGTGGTTCAGAGTTCCTCAATTTGTTTAGATCCCACAATATCTATCATACCATCCGGTGCATTTGCTTTGCAAAACGGCAACCAGAAGCGGCAACGAGAAACGGCAATAGAAGCGGCAACCAGAAGCGGCAAAAACGCAGCTCACCACGGAGCCACAGAGAACACAGAGAAGCCTTGGCCGAAACCAAAAGACTAAAAGCGATTCACCAGGGAGTCACAGAGAACACAGAGGCCTTGGCCGAAACCAAAAGACAAAAAGCGATTCACCGCAGAGACACAGAGGGCACAGAGAAAGAGCTGAACCACGGATGAAGGAGCGCAGCGGGGTCGATAAACACGGATTGTTGAATGAGGAAGAAACAAAGCGAATCATCAGATGCGTCTCGTATGATAGACTTATATAGTACACTACCGAAAAAAATAACCACTCTACTTCGTGCGAGCGCGTAGCGGGCAGGCCGACCGCCGCCATTCTCGACGCTCTCCCTGACCTGTCCATGACCAGAGACGGGGCGTTCGCGGGAGGCCTGGATAGACAGCCCCAAAAAACCTCGAACCACCTTAAGTCAATAGCATTGCTGGATAAGCTTTGCTCTCCTAAAAGAGTTAAAAGGAAAACTCCTTGCGTATTCACTCCGATCTGGTATCGTTTCCGCTAAGACAAACCCTTGAAAAATCCGGTTATTAAGTGACCTGAACTCGTCACATAAAAAATTTTGCTCAAGCCGATTTTCGCGAGAACACCATGGTTCCCGCTGTGCGTGATAGGATGCGTTTATGAGCTGAACAAAAACGCGTGGGGCAAATATGCCGACAGCATACCGTCTTGAAGAGACGAAGCGCATCAGCCGGGTCATCGAAATTGTCCAGATGATCGCAGTGAGTCCGGGCAGGTATTTGCGCCGTGACTTGGCCGAGCATTTCGAAATCAGCGAACGAATGATCCAAAAAGATCTGGACATCATTCGGCACGGTTTGAAATTCGAACTGACGCACACTCCGGCCGGCTACATCTTCGAGCGGGTCCCCAACCTTCCCTCGCTTCATTTCACCCTGAGCGAAGCTTTATCCCTGCTGCTTGCCGTGCAGGCGGGCTGGCAGGTCCCCGGCATAGGATCGTTTGAGCTGGCCGCCTCAATAGCCCGGCTTAAGGCGCTTTTCCCCCCCGAGTTCATTCCACTTCTGAATAAAGTCACGGGCCAGCCTTCCGTAAGCGCGCGCGGAGAGCACCGCCAGGAAATGCTCTCTTTGCTCAATCACGCCATGGCTCAGCGATGCAAGGTCAAGATCACTTATGAAACCAGATCGCGAGGCGGAGAGGTGAGTGAGCGAATCATCAACCCATACCACATCAAGCTCCATGTTCGAAGCTGGCATGTGATCGCGTATTGCCAAAACCGCGAATCGGTCAGGACTTTCAAAATCGACCGTATCCGGCAGGCCTCGCTTCTTGGGGACAGATATATCATTCCGAACGATTTCAACTTGAACGACTACCTGGGGGACACATGGGGCATCATGAGCGGCGATGGACAAGCGCCGGTCGATGTGGCGCTCCTTTTCGAACCGGAAGCGGGACACTGGGTCATCGAGGAGCAGTGGCATTCCAGCCAAAGCTGGGAGGAACTGCCGGACGGGAGCATCCTGTTTCGCCTGAAGCTTGCGCCGACGCCCGAATTCACCAATTGGCTTCTCTACTATGGCAGCCGGGTGAAGGTAATGGCGCCCGCCTTCCTGAGAAAGCAAGTTGCCGAAGAGCACTTGAAGGCCGGGAGGGGGGAGGGTGATTTTGACGATCTTGAAAAATCGACCAGCGACGGGTTGCTTCCTTGTGAAAATTAAACGGGACAGGCAGGGACCTGCCTGCATCATGGGAGGCTGCGTCAGGATTGACCTTAGAGGAATCTATTTTGTTGCAGGAAAACGGCCTCGGTGGGAGGCGGAAGATGGGGTGCGGAACGTAGCGAGGCAGGGGTGGGGATGATTCTGCAAGCATAAGCTGAAACTTGTCTCACAACGGGGGAAAGAAAGATTGTGATGAATGAGAACTACAGTGAGGTTTTTAACTTCGATGAGTCGTTCAGTGCCTTCATGGATGATGGTCCTTTCGAGTGGCAAAGGCGGCTGTTCAATCGATTCATAAAAGGTGACATTCCTGCTGCGCTCGACCTTCCGACCGGTTTGGGAAAAACATCCGTCATCCCGATCTGGTTAATTGCACTGGCTGCGCAAACCAAGACGGCGGATCCAACGCTTCCACGGCGGCTGGTTTATATCGTGAATCGTCGAACCGTAGTGGATCAAGCCACAGCGGTTGTCGAAAAAATCCGTCGCAGGCTCCTCAATCCTGATGATCTGTCATGGCAAAAACATGCTCAAGTGTTGTTCCAAATCAGATGCACATTGCTGAACTTGTCAGCAGGATTGGATGACATGCCGTTCGCGATCAGCACACTTCGTGGTGAATTGGCTGACAACGAAGAATGGAAGTCCGACCCGACAAGGCCAGCAATCATTGTGGGCACCATCGACATGATCGGCAGCAAGCTTTTGTTTAGCGGATACGGTGACAGCAGATATCATCGCCCCCACCATGCGGGGCTTGTCGGTCAAGACGCCTTGATCGTCCACGACGAAGCACACTTGACGCCGGCCTTCAGCAAACTGCTTGGCAGCATAGCTGAAGCTCAGCGTCAAACGCGCGAAAGTCGACCGGTACGAATATTGGAATTGTCCGCCACCGTGCTCGACAGTAACCGCGATGTCTTGTCGCTTGAAGCGGAGGATGAGGGAGACAAGGTCGTCCGGCAACGGCTTGATGCCATAAAGCGACTGTACTTCCATGAAGTCGGCAAGAATGACCTTGTCAGGAAGATGGCCGAACTGGCAAAGACCCATGAACTGGCTTCGTCCAAGGTCCTTATTTACATCCGCTCGCCGGAATCGGCTCAGAAATTAGCGGACGAACTTGTCAAGCAACTCGGAAATGCCTCGGCTCCGCGAATCCGTCTGCTTACCGGCACCATGCGTGGCCATGAACGAGACAGTCTTGTTCAGCAGAATCCAGTGTACCGTGCTTTTCTTGACCACGAGCTGAAAGTTCGAGAGACGGTCTATCTAGTGAGCACTTCAGCCGGTGAAGTGGGGATCGACCTCGACGCCGACCATCTGGTCTCTGATCTGACGACGCTTGATTCGATGATTCAGCGCTTGGGCCGTGTCAATCGCCGGGGTGGAGAGAAACGCCTGGCCGTGGTGGATGTAGTAGTGCAGAAGCCAGAAGAGAAGGAAGGCAAAGAGAAAAAAGAAGATCCACTGTTCGACCGGGCGGCAAAATTAACTCGGACTGTTCTTTCTTTGCTACCCCGCAAGGATGACGAAGCGCATAATGCCAGTCCACGAAACCTTCGCGTATTGCTCAATGGTCTGGAAGCAAACGAAAAAAACGCAGCGTTTGCACCGAGGCCTCTGATGCAACCGCTTACCGACATCTTGCTCGACGCATGGTCGTTGACCAGCATCATGAAACCCATGCCAGGCCGCCCTGAGATTGCGCCCTTTCTGCATGGCCTCGAGAGGGAGCTTCCAGAAACCTACATCGCATGGCGGAAGGAAGTGACTTTGCTCGGCGCGGCCGGTGTGAATGCGGAAAGGTTGGGTGATTGGTTTCAGTCCTGCCGGATCGAGGCCCGTGAACTTCTGCGTGACCGCACGGGTCGCGTGAAGAAGGCATTGCATGACCTGCTCAACAGCCATCGCGAGAAAGACAAACTCCTCGATTTTCCAGTGATGCTGCTGGATGAGCGGGGTAATGCGGAGTGCTGTGGTTTGTCGGAAATTGTCGAGAAGGAGTTCAAACTGGCTTACCGCACGATCGTACTTCCTGTCGAAGCAGGGGGGCTCCAATCTGAGTATGGTATGCTCGATGGCAATGCGGTTGCTCATCAAGCTGTCGATATGGACGTGGCGGAGACCCCGGACGAAGAGGATGGGGAGGGCCGGCGCGAACGTTGGTTTTTTATCCAGACCGGAGACGGTGCTCCATCCTGGAGAAGATTGCTAACCGGCGAAACATTGCCAGCTCCGCCCGCTGGCCTTCGAGAAACGGAAGCGGTCACCCTGGAAGAGGCGCCAGAGGGTGCCGAAGTGGATGCTGTGGTCCGGCGTCTTATGCTGATGGTCGGGATGCAACGAGCAGCATCGCAGAGTCCGGAAACCGTTAAAATAAGACAAACGCTTGCGCAACACTCGGAGACCATCGAGCATTGCATCGGGAGCATAACGCTCGCCTTGAGACTAGACCCCAGGTTGGGAGAGGCCTTGGTAGCGGCTGCCCTCCGACACGACAACGGCAAAGCTCGGCCCATTTGGCAGCGGTTTGCATGCAATCCCGATCCGTCAATACCGCTGGCCAAGTCCACAAAGTTCTTGCATGGGCGCACCCTTGGTGGCTACCGTCATGAATTCGGCTCGCTAATGGAAGCGGCTATGAATCTCGGGGACCACCCTGAACGAGACCTCATCCTGCATTTGATCGCTGCGCATCACGGCTGGGCACGACCTCAGTTCGAGCCGACCTCTCTGGATAACACTTACAAAACCGAGGACAACGAAAGAGCTGCTATTGAAGTCTTGCGCCGCTTCGGGCAGCTCCAGCGACGTTTCGGTCGCTGGGGTCTTGCTTGGCTGGAGGCTATCCTTCGATGCGCCGATATCGCCGCCTCGAAGCAGCCCAGCGAGGCACCCGCCACAACGTGCATCGAGGAGCTACAGGCATGACACACCGCGAACCCAGCTTTTCCGTAAACGTGGATGTGGGCAACCCCGGTCACTTTTTTGCCTGCTGCGGCCTGCTGGAACTGGCCCATCGCCTCTGGCCCGGCGCTGAGGGGTGGTTCGACGTTTCGAAACCCAAATTTGCCATTCTTAGTGTCGATCCTTCAGCGACGCTCCAGGGGCTGAAGACTGAGTTATCTCAATGTGAAATTACAGGGTTGTATGAGGCGGAACACCAAGAGAGAGAATCTCTCGAATTAAAGGACAGAGAACTCAGAAAACAGGGCAAAAGACTTCCGGACGACGAGGAAAGTCGTCGGAAAGAGCTGGGAACTTTAGCTCGAGAGGGTAGGATTCGCCTGGGAAGGCCCTTCAATATGACTCTCGATTGGTGGCAAACGGCTGATGAGGATACAACTTCGCCTAAGACCTGGGCTGGTCGTCAGGAAATCCACAAAATCGCTCGGGCTGCGCAGAACGCTCTGACTAATATTCTAAAACCAGAGGATTTGATGAATCACAGTTGTGTGATGCGCACACCAAGAGAGTACCAGAAGAACAAGGTGGATCAAAATAAGCCGGTAGAGCCTTTCTACTTCGACGCTCGGCGATATGCTCACTCCTTGGATACAGGTTTCTCCCTGGATGCTCAAGACGCCGAAACTATAGCCTGCCCTGCTGTTGAACTACTGAGCCTGATTGGCCTGCAGCGTTTTCGGCCAGCCCCATCATCGAATAAATGGGGATTTGAGTATTTGGCTTGGTCGAGACCGTTGTCACCGGCGGTGGCATCCGTAGGGTTTTATTGTGCGGTGCTTCCAGGCGCTCGCTACAGCTTTCAATTGCGATTTCGTGACGACCAGAAACGATATAAGGCATTTGGTTTTTCAACTCACATGGGAGGCCCGATATGAGTAATGAAGAAGGATCTAAGCAGTTTGACAAATGGTTGACGGATGACAGTGAATTCGCGGCACTGGTGATGCGCCAGTGGCTTGAACCCATTGAAGGCAAAGACGCTGTGATCTTTCCCCCGACTTATGCCAAGCCGGAGCGAGCAAAGGAAGACTGGCTGGGTTACAATATCGACGGTG
Organism: Syntrophobacteraceae bacterium; assembly: GCA_003165235.1. Lineage (GTDB taxonomy): Bacteria > Desulfobacterota > Syntrophobacteria > Syntrophobacterales > Syntrophobacteraceae > SbD1. The sequence continues at coordinate 6,212 of PLSV01000399.1, read as the reverse complement.
ATGGTGACTCCTCGGTCTGTCAGATAGACAGTGTCGGCTCACAGGCTAACCGTATGGAGCCAATCTTCAAGCGCGACAAGTATAAGCAGTTCGTACCGCAGATTATTATCAAGGCAACGAGCGAAGGCAAAGAAAGGACGGTTGATCTGCTCGATGCCGGCCATCGAGGTGCTGATTCGATCGTTCGGTTCTCCGAATTGGGCCCCGAACTGCATGAGGCCTTCCGGAATTATCGTGATCAGGGCAACGCTGAGCCTCTCGCAAAGATCGCGCCCACATCAATTGTTTTTGGTTCGTGGGATTCGAGAGCAACTCAGGCCAAGCTGCCACGGATTGTACGATCCGTCATTCGTGCATACAACGTAAGAGTCTTACATCGGTCAGCCCAGTACTCAACCATTGCAGGTGAGATTCTTGAGAGTGGTGATGTCGAGGTTACGACAAAAGGGCCAAAAGCCGAACTCGGGCTGGCACACGTGCCTGCTGTATGGACACACGGCGGGGTCCAGGTTTTAGGGGAGATTCGACGTGATGCAATACTCAAGCTTGAGACGATACGTGCGCTGGCCGGTCCAGACAAGGGTGCCTCTCTTAGACTCCGCCGGTATGTACTGGGATTGGCACTTGTGTGTTTTACAGCCCCTCCTGAAATAACCTTGCGTGAGGGCTGCGAACTCGTGCCCGATCCCAAACGGCCTGTGGAATGGAGGCTGGTTAAACATGACGGAACGAGAGCAGACGGAGCGATAACGCACGATCAAGCATTCATTTTCGCCACTGCCGCTGCCAAGGAGTTTGGTGTGGAGGATAGCCTCAATTTCGCAGTTTTTGATTCTGGCCTTGTCAAAGCCGTTATGGCTCTCAAAGAGGATGATCGAAAGAAGTTATTCAAGCAGGGTCCTGTTACGAAAGAAAAAATTGAGAAGTTGAACAAGGAATCAAAGAGCAAAGGAAAAACCAAAGACCTTGCGGAGGAGGCGCAAAGCTAATGCCAAATTATCTTTGCATCTCGGTAAACTTTCTCGATCCATTTTTCCATGGCAAGGGTGATGGCGATGAGCCCGAATGGCCGCCATCTCCTATGCGTGTCTTCCAGGCGCTTTTGGCTGGTTCACGCACAGGCTGCCGTAACATCGAATGGACGACGGTCAAGTCAGACGCTTTTCGTTGGCTTGAGCAAATGAAGGCACCGGTGATGATAACTCCGAGTGCGCGCCAAGTCCCTGCCAGTAAAGTTTTTGTACCCAATAATGACAGCGATAAAGCATTCGACCGCCAAGACCGGTTGACCACCAAGCGTATACGCCCGCATCGCCTATTAGATGGCAGCACGTTGTACTATCTCTGGCGAGTTGATGAAGGCGAAAGTGGCACAGCGAAAGCATGCGCCGAAGAGATTTGCCGTGAAGCCAAGCATTTGCTGGCCCTGGGTTGGGGGATTGACCAGGTCGTCGGCGACGGCCGCATTTTGACCGAAGCAGAAGCTGCTGCATTGCCTGGACACCGTTGGCGGGCGTGGGACGGCTATCAGCCAGGGCATCGGACATACCGCGTCCCTGTGGAAGGGTCTCTTGAAGACCTCGAGAAGGTATATCGGTCCTTCCTGCTACGCGTCGATGGCAAGCAGTATAGCCCGCCGCTTAAGCCTGAGAAGTATGGTACTCCCAGTTACATCCAGGCGTCTACCCTGCCATCGCGGTGTTATGCTTCATTCGAACTTCCGGAGGAGGTTGCCTTCAGACAGGAGGATACGGTCAGGGTTGCTGCCATGTTGCGTTCCTTGACCTGTAAACTCGCCCAAGAGGACACGCATAAATTCCCTGGTGGATCAGAGCTGTATGTTGCCGGCCATATCAAGGAAGACGACCGGGGACAGTCTCGCTTTTCCTATCTTCCTCTACCAACGATCGGACATGTTCACGCAGACGGCATGATCCGGCGGGTGATGATCGCCGAACCATTAGGTGGGGACTGTGCACACGCTCGCTGGGCACAGAACCGCTTGCGGAATGCCTTGCTGAAGGACCAGCGCGGCAAGGAGCGAGGCGTTTTGTTCGATCTTTGGCGGTCGGGATCTGAAGGGGTTATCCGTCGCTATGTTGGCAAGAGTCGAGCTTGGTGCAGCGTCACACCTGTGATTCTGCCAGGCTACGACGACTTCAAGACGCTTCCGAGGCATGATGCCGAGCAGCCGACCAAAGCTGAGCGATTGCTTTTCAAATGCCTGATACATGCAGGGATTCCGATTGACTCAGTGGAGAGCGTGACATTACGCAGGGCTCCGTTCTGGCCGGGCTCTCAGCATCCTAGGCAGTATCACCGTCCCGATTACCTTGCAGACCATCACGCCCGGCCCGGCTGGCATGTTCGACTTGTGTTCCGTGAGCCTTTGCCAGGCCCACTGGCCATAGGTGCAGGTCGGCATTGCGGGCTCGGGATTCTGGCTGGGAGTGAATCCTGAATCCAGTGAATTTATGGCAATTTCTTTAATCCATTGTCGAGGCATAATCGTAAGGGTACCTTGTTGTTATGAAAACCTGCTCCACTGATCACGACTCGGTCGTCCCCGCCCGCATGCTGAACGAGTATGTCTATTGCCCGCGGCTGGCTTATATGATGTGGGTGGAAAGCGAGTTTGCACATAATGCCGATACGGTGGAGGGGGCTATCCGGCACAAGCGGGTGGACCAGGGGTCAGGTGCTCTGCCCGAAAGCGGGGAGGATGCGGAAAAGATACACGCGCGCTCGGTGCACCTGAGCTCGGAGCGGCTGGGGCTGACCGCGAAGATCGATCTGGTGGAAGGCGGGCCGGACGGGGTGCGGCCGGTGGATTACAAGAAGGGCAAGCGGCCTCATGTGGCGGCCGGGGCTTACGATCCCGAGCGGGTGCAGCTCTGCGCGCAGGGCCTGCTGCTGAAGGAGCACGGTTTCAACGCTGGCTACGGGTATTTGTATTTCGTCGCCTCAAAAGAGCGCGTCAAAATAGACTTCGATGAAGCGCTGACCGGTCTGACAATGGCCTCGATTGAAGGGCTCCGTGCTCTGGCCTGCACGGAGAAGCCCCCCGTGCCGCTCGATGACAGCCCCAAGTGCCCGCGCTGTTCGCTGGTGGGAATCTGTCTGCCCGACGAGATCGGGTTTATAAATCATACGACGCCGGATGTGAGGCCGATCTTTGCCGGTGCGGCGGATGGGCTGCCCCTGTATGTCCAGTCGTCGGGAAGCTATGTGAAGAAAGACGGCGATCAGATCGTCATAGAAGATAGAAAGGTTCGTGTGGCTGAAGCCCGCTATATGGACACGTCACAGGTGGTGCTTTTCGGACACGCCGGCATCAGCGCCCCCGCTCTCCACGAATGCTTCCGGCGTGATATTCCGGTTACTTTCATGAGCTATGGTGGATGGTTTATCGGACATGCGGTCGGCACGGGGCACAAAAACGTTATGACCCGAACGCTGCAATATAAGGCCAGTTTCGATCCGGAGACCTGCCTGAAGTTAGCCAGGAAGCTGGTGGCCGCGAAAATTCACAATTGCCGGACACTTTTACGCCGAAACTGGAAGGCGCCCGATGATGAAGAGGGCAGGGCGCCTGCCGATCTGCTGCATGCCATGAAAAACGATATCGCCCAGGCAGGCCGGGCCAAAAGCCTTGCCGAACTGCTGGGTGTCGAGGGCAATGCGGCAAGACGCTATTTCGAGTATCTCCATAGCATGATCTCCATGGACAGGAGAGGCGAGGAGATGGGCTTTGATTTTTGCGGCCGAAACCGGCGTCCGCCCAAAGATCCGGTGAACGCTCTCCTTTCATTTGCCTATGCGATGCTTGCGCGGGAATGGACCGTCACGCTGTCCGCCGTCGGCCTGGACCCTTACCGGGGGTTCTTTCACCAGCTTCGCCATGGGCGTCCGGGTCTTTCCCTGGACATGATGGAGCCGTTTCGGCCCCTGGTGGCGGACTCGACCGTTCTGACCGCGATTAACAACGGAGAGGTGAAGCCGGCGGATTTTATCCGCAGCGCTGCCGGGTGCAACCTCAAAGCGGAGGGCCGCAAAAGTTTCATCGCCGCGTTCGAAAGGCGGCTGGCCCAGGAGGTTACCCACCCCATCTTCAAATACCGCATCAGCTACCGTCGTTTGTTCGAGGTCCAGGCACGGCTGCTGGTGCGCTATCTGGCGGGGGAAATCCCCAGATACCCTAATTTCCTGACACGGTGATTTCCCATGGAGCATGCTTACCTGGTTTGCTATGATATCGGAGACCCCCGGCGCTGGCGCAAAGTGTACAGAACCATGAAGGGTGTGGGCGAATGGCTTCAGCTCTCGGTGTTTCATTGCCGGCTGACCAGGGAAAAGTATCTTCGCATGCAGGACAACCTGGCCGGCATGATCAAACGCAGCGAAGACCACGTGCTAATCATCGACCTGGGGCCGGCGGACACGGTTGAGCTGCGTGTCGAAAGCATGGGCAGGGCGTTTGATCCCATTGAGAAGGACCCGGTCATAGTGTGATTTTTTTGCCGGGTGCATGCGAGGGCTCCTGTGACATGAAAATCCACGCCACCGCTCGCAGGCGTGTAAGGTCTTTGAAAAAATGGAGAAAGTTGAAATGAACGAAGGATTCATTGCAAAATGTTTTGACAATCTGACCTCAGATTGGTTAGGTCTCGCAAACAGCCCCACAGAGACAGGCGCAGCAAAGCTTGGCAGAGGGACGGATTTCCGGAGCTGAATTGCTCCGGCCTCATTGAAGCCGGCGTGATCCCAGGAACGAGCGGCAAGCCTTCATTGCGATTTCCGGAGCTGAATTGCTCCGGCCTCATTGAAGCTAGACGTTCGTACTCAAATCGTTAACGAAGTTGTCGATTTCCGGAGCTGAATTGCTCCGGCCTCATTGAAGCGAGATACACCACTTGAAGAGTTGCTAAGATACGCCCCGATTTCCGGAGCTGAATTGCTCCGGCCTCATTGAAGCTAATCTTCGCAGTTCGGGCATATTCCTTTCATGTTAGATTTCCGGAGCTGAATTGCTCCGGCCTCATTGAAGCAATTCCTTGAATAAGCTAAAGTGAGTTCCGCCAATCAGGATTTCCGGAGCTGAATTGCTCCGGCCTCATTGAAGCAAAATGCCCAGGGTTGAAAGAGCTATGTATAGTAAGAATTTCCGGAGCTGAATTGCTCCGGCCTCATTGAAGCCAGAGGGATCGGATATCATACCACGGTCGAAGGCCCAGATTTCCGGAGCTGAATTGCTCCGGCCTCATTGAAGCTCGATAAACATTCGAGCGTTCCGTAGCAACTCAGGGAAGATTTCCGGAGCTGAATTGCTCCGGCCTCATTGAAGCTATCTCGTCACCAGAGTTATCGTCGTATTGCCCAAGGATTTCCGGAGCTGAATTGCTCCGGCCTCATTGAAGCCCATTTCTTCGAGTCATTGAGTTATATTTGGCAAACAGATTTCCGGAGCTGAATTGCTCCGGCCTCATTGAAGCAAAGGCGGTTGCAGCAACTTTGGGAGCGGGTTCTTCGGATTTCCGGAGCTGAATTGCTCCGGCCTCATTGAAGCTTGCTCTGCCCTATTCTGGCAGTGGCTCAGACTACTGATTTCCGGAGCTGAATTGCTCCGGCCTCATTGAAGCCCAGACCATGCGAGCAGGGCGGTGAGTTTGGCGGCTGGATTTCCGGAGCTGAATTGCTCCGGCCTCATTGAAGCGCCTTCACCATCTCCATGATCTGCGTTGATGCTGGCGATTTCCGGAGCTGAATTGCT
>PLSV01000399.1:0-303 GCA_003165235.1 Syntrophobacteraceae bacterium | reverse complement strand
ATTGCTCCGGCCTCATTGAAGCTCATCAAGAGCGTTGCGCATCGACGCCTCACTTCGCGATTTCCGGAGCTGAATTGCTCCGGCCTCATTGAAGCTCAAGGAACTGCACAGCCGATATGCCGTAGTGCTCGGGATTTCCGGAGCTGAATTGCTCCGGCCTCATTGAAGCGGGTGTATCCATTGCACAGGTCGGCCCCGGCTGTGGCAGATTTCCGGAGCTGAATTGCTCCGGCCTCATTGAAGCGTGGCTTGCTGGGGGCGGTCTCATCTTCACGGACACGATTTCCGGAGCTGAATTGCTCC
>PLSV01000215.1 GCA_003165235.1 Syntrophobacteraceae bacterium | reverse complement strand
TACACAAAACTCTTGACACTACCTAGTTCTTAATCCGAATAATGCATCAACCTGACCACCACCGAATCTCGAAGGGTATTTTAGGTTCGCCTGCCGTCCCCAAAACCTCTCAGGACACGTCATAGGCCATAGAACCTTCCCATATGCGAATCAAAAACACAAGAACAAGGTCAACGGGACTGGTATTTGCGCTTTCAGGATACACCTCCTTCACCGCAGTCTATAGCTCCTCTGCTCAACGCTGGATGGAGTTCCGAGGTCAGCTCTTTCAGTTTCTGCGCGTTAGAGTGAAACAATAAATCGGGCAAGGGTTGCAAGCCGGAATGAAAAGCTTCAAACAGGCTCTACCGGCACTTCCGACGGACATTCAGTGGAGGCTCACCTGTCTCCATGCTTGGGTCACATGCACAATGGCGCCGCTTGAAGAGTTCCCATATAGCGCCAATGCCGGTCATGCTGGTTAGAATCATAACGGCCAGACCAATAAAACTGCTCAGGCCGACAATGTAGAAGATCCTTGTCAATGTGCTGAGTTGTCTCCATTCGGATAGCATCAATAACTCCCAGGGAATGGACCTTGATGCGGTTTGTGATATCGATGGGATCGCTGTTCTCGGTATACTTCCCAACTACACAAACTCGCCCGCCTTGCCGAAATTGTGCAAAATTCCTAATGACCTTGTCGAAGCCAAAACCAGATTGATCTGTATCGTTAGTAGCTGCTAAATAAACATCGCCCTCTTTCTGTCAAAACTTATCTCAGTAAAGTTCCGGTTTATGTGGAGTTACCATTGGGTAGAAATGGGCGGAGAAGTAGGGACAGGCGTCTGGTCAGTGATGGAGGATTTGGCCATCGCCTTCACACTTTTCGATTTGGTCTTCGAGCGCTCCCTTTTTTCTTTTCAATGACGGCTTTCACCATTGCAGCGATTTCAGCGCCGGTAAGAGTGTCTTTTAGAAGGAAGTGGTCCGCCCCATATTCTTTGGCGACTTTGCGGCACTCGGGAAGGTCGTAGCTGGTAAAGATGTTTATGACCAGGTTTGGATGGAGGCTTTTGATCTCGCGCGTCAGTTCGAGGCCATTTTTCCCTGGTAGCCGGATGTCCATAAAAACGACGTCCGGCGAAGACTGAGTGATTTTCGATAAAGCGTCCGACCCGTCAACGGATTCATCGACCGCTAGCGACGGGATGTAGATCTTAAGGATTTTCTTGAAGGAGCGTCTGAAGAAGTCGTTATTGTCTACGATAAGTACCGATGACATTTCCTGCCTCCACTCTTGCCACTCCAGGCAATATGATAAGGCGTATTATAGCCTTTTTTGCCATCCTGCTTCTTCAATATCTATAGTAAGGAAATCAATGTTAAAGGATAGCTTTGATTCCATATTCTCGCTTCCACATTCTGGACATTTCATTGTTCCCGACATTTTCATTGTATTCTGATTCTGAATTGATGCTGCACATATCGATACTGGCCACTTTAATATTTATCAAATATCGATTCCTCAGCGGTATTCGTATCAAGACATTGCTCCACAACAATTAGCCTGAACGTACCACGAGGCATGGCTAATCTTGTCCGAAATTGGTGTGAATTGATTCATTAGCGAGATTGGTCCCAGATGGTGGACATTAGGCTGAATTGTCCACGTCTATCACAGGGCCATCATCATCCGAATTTTGGACAATTATTGATTTCACAATAGGTTCCTTCTCCATGACATCAGCCACCATTCTAGCAGCACGTTCGATCAATTGCGCTCTTTGCGCAGCCGTTCCCCAGTTCCAGGCGATTTTGATATCGATGTAAGGCATGTTCCCTCCCAATTGCATGCGAGCTTTAAACAAGGACGCTCTTTGGGTGTGACCGATATACATTTGGCCACTTTCTCATAATTGGAGCCAGTAATTAAAAATTCGGAGTTTCCACATCATGAAAAGGGATAACCTGCTCCGGACCTGAATTCCTTTTACAGAGAGGCGCCGAAGCCTTTCCGTTACCTGCCTTGAGATGGTCATTTACTTTCTCTTCGTATGCTGCAATTATTTTTGGTTCTTTTGCAGCCCCTTTCAATGCGACCTCTTTCCGCAATGTTGCAGCCCATCCGCTGGTTGAATGGCCGTTGTAGCCTCCGACCAGGGCTACAAGTTCTCCCACAAAGTGTTTCATTTGTACTGCCTGGGCGCTCATTACCTCAGAGGCGGCGGCCGATTCCTCGGCGTTGGCCGAGTTTTGCTGAACCACCTTATCCATTTCACTTACCGCTTTGGAGATTTGTTCAATCCCCTGGGCCTGCTCATCGGATGCGGCTGAGAACTCACCTATTAATTCTCCCATTTTAGCGGCGGCGGTTTGCACCTCAGAGAATTCGGCGTTGGTCTTCCGGACAATTTCAGAGCCTTCCTTTATTTTTTTTACTGTCCCTTCAATCAGATTGGCGGTATTTTTTGCCGCCTCGACAGCTCTCATAGCCAAATTTCTCACCTCATCGGCGACAACCGCAAATCCCGCTCCCGCCTCACCGGCCCTGGCGGCTTCCACCGCTGCATTGAGCGCCAGCAGGTTCGTTTGGAAAGCGATTTCGTCAATGGTCCTGATGATCTTCGAGGTCTCTTCACTGGATTTTGAAATTTCATCCATGGAAGCTGTCAGGCGCCCCATCGATCCGTTGGCCTGACCGACAATCTGCTTGGTCTTCTTCATCAGATCGTTTGCCTGATTAGAGTTTGTGGCATTCTGCTTTGTCATGGAGGCCATCTCTTCCAAAGAGGAGGAGGTTTGCTCGATGGCCGCAGCCTGCTCAGATGCTCCTTCGGCAAGTTCCTGGCTGGAAGATGCAACCTGGCTGGAAGCGGCTCCAACATGGTCCGCTCCCTCATTTAGACCTGTCAACAGGTTTTTTAAAGGGCGGGTGATGCTGAGGATAACAAGAATGCATATTAATGTGCCGAGACCAACGGAGATGGTCATGAGAATAGCCGCAATCAGTTTCGCCTGTTTCGAAAGAGATCGGATGCCATTTTCGGTTTCAGCCATCCGCTTACTGCTCTCGCTGGAAAAATCTTTCGTTGCCTGCTCGAGCGTATGGATTGCGTCTTTGTAATGACTAATTGCGGCATTGCCCTCTTGGGGTGTTCTTATCTTGCCTTCCTGAATCTGGTTGAAAACCTTTGTGAAACCATCTTCGTAGCCGGCCAGGCTGGTCCTCATTGTTTTGACATTATTCTTATCCTGCTCACGAGTGGCCGCCGTTTCGATATCGTTTAGCCGAGCGAGCAGATGCTCTCTTTCGTTCCTCCACTCTTCCCGGTATTTCGCTATTGTCTCTTTTGATTCTATATTCAGAAAGATGTCTTTTTCGAATCGCCTCAAACCTAAGACGTTGGAGCTGGCGCGCGCGCGCGTCGAAATGACAACCGAAAATTGACC
>PLSV01000269.1 GCA_003165235.1 Syntrophobacteraceae bacterium | reverse complement strand
TATAGTGTTTTTACGAAATCATCAAATATGGATTAAATCAAAAGCGCTCTGAACCTTGACGTCATCTTTTACTTATATGTCGAGGGATTCACGAGATGGACAAAAAACTGGCTGAGATGGCTTCGGAAATCGTAAAAATGCAAGTGTCCCTGAACCCGGTGTCGAATGCTGATATCGCCTCTTCTCTCTGGCAGGTCTACTGCACGCTCCAAGAATTACAAAGAGCCGAAACGGCGGGAATCGACATTGAACTTGCTCAGCCGGCCGCAGGGACAAGTCAAGAAACGGCTCGGGGAAAAATGTTTAGGGAAAAAAGAAAATTCAAGAGACTCAAGGGCAAAAAAGGGGCGTTCGCTGCTTTTTTATGACCCAATGAGCTTGGCGGCGTGGGGCAAATCCAGGATATCAGTACGGGCGGGCTGTGTGCCCGGTATTTGTTCACAAACGAGAATAATAAAGGGTGCTCCGAAATAACAATATTCGGCTGCAACGACCGTTTCATTCACGTGGACAAGGTTCAATGCAGAATTGTGTATGATCATGAAGTCCCCAAAGGCTCCTGGGAACAGATCAGCACGAGGCGCTGCGGAGTAGATTTCGAAAAGCTGTCCGTCAGGCAATTGATCATGATCGAGGATTTTATCGATTATTTTGCTTTCGATGAAGCCCGGTCCGGTAATCCAAAGGGCTGATTGCCTCGCAGCTCGAATTGCGCTTTTTTGATCCAGCCGCCCGCGCTCGCTTTTTCTTGCTCCGTATCGTGCTTATATCCATGGCTTTTAGATGTCCATGAGCGTTCTTCAGACGGATTGATTTTCCAGGCGGAGAAGGTTGCATCCAAAGCGCCCGGGACAGAAAATGATTCAGAATCGGGGTCCAAAGGCCAATCTTCATTATTTAAATTGGCGCGCGTTGCAATAGGATATTGGGCGGCATTGAGGGACAAGGTGACGCAATAAACAGGGGGCAAAAAAGTAGAAAGCCAGGTGCGAGGGTTCCTGGCTTTCCGGGGCAGATGACCAAGCGGTTCAAAAAACCAAAACTTCAAAGGGAGGGTCATTCCCTTTGATTGAAAAATAACAGATTTTTCCGCTTTGAAAATCAGTTCAAGAGTGTATTTTTCATTTACTGATACAGTATTTACGAAGGTGGAGTTCTACCCGTTGTTCGCTTTTTTGCCTGACCAATCGGGAAAATTCCCTATTCGAAGGTTAACGCAGTGTCTACTCTGATTCGGAAATGCCCAAAAGGCCGGCCGCATTTTGTCCAAGGATCTTTAGCACTGAATCTTCACTAATCTGAAGATTCCTGATTGTCTGAATGTTTTCTCTGATGGTGGGCGCTCCCGGCCAATCCGATCCATAGATCACCTTATGGGAAATTCGTTCGAGTTCAGGGAAATAATCCAAAAGCTTCTTGGGAGGCAGACCGGAGATTTCCATATATACGTTTTTGTGGAGCCGCGCTAAGAAAAATGCCTTCTGATACCAGAATGGACGGCCGCTGTGACATTGGAGCAAGACCAGATCTGGAAAATCAACCGCCACATCATCCAAATATATAGGATCGCCGTATTTTAACCTTGCCCCGGTGAATACCGATGAACCGATATGGAGAGATATGGGAATGCCCAGTTCCTGCGCCTTCGAATACAGCGGATACATCATGGCGTCATTGGGGTAATAGTGCTGGTAAGTAGGATAGAGCTTCAGCCCCCGAAAACCATAGTTTCGAACCAGATTTTCAAGTTCCTCTGCGGGACGTGTGCAGGTGTAGGGATTTATGCTGGCGAATGGGATCAGCCGGCCGCTTTTGGAACAAAATTCCGTCACGTATTCATTATCGGCTATCCCAGTAGTAATCGGAGCCAGTTCGGCAAGAATCACTGCGTAATCGATTCCGGCTTCATCCATCAAGCCCAGGAATGCTTCCGGAGATGAATAAGTCTTGACCATCCAGTCCAGCCGGTCTCCCCAAGCTTTTTGGAGAAGATCCTGCAAAGCTGGGGTCATAATCTTATAGCGGGCCGTGTGGACATGAAAGTCTATGACCATATTCACCTTCTTTTGCAGACTTGCCTGACTTGAACGCGCCCAACCACCATACATCCGCTGTTCACTCAGAGTCAACCAATCTAATCAAATGGTGAGAGCCGAAACCGAAGCTTGAAATAATTTAATAAATCCTGACTATGGTGAAAACCCATGCTGTCTCCAGCGGATCGTCGCGTGAATTTGTTCCCCCTCAGTTGGATGGGAGATCAATCAGCCACTGGGGTCTTCACACCCAACCAACTCCGGCCTGGTTACATATTCCTTATTGTGCTTATCCTATAAGTAAACTAATTTTAATGGCGAGATCATAACAGCGGGGTTTGCGGACGACATGTTTAGCTTCAAAAAGCGGCGGCGGGAAAAACTTCGAAACCAGTCTTTTCCGCCTGCCTGGCTCGAAATAATCGAAAAGAATGTGCCCATCTACCACCGGTTATCCGGGGCGGACAAGAAAGAGATCCAGGGGCACATCCTTGTTTTCCTCGCCGAAAAGAATTTTGAGGGTTGCGGAGGGCTGGAGGTGACCGATGAGATCAAAGTCACCATAGCCGCCCAGGCCTGTGTCCTGCTCCTGCACCGGGAAACCGATTATTATCCGGGACTCTACTCAATTCTTGTCTATCCCAGCGCCTTTATAGCGAAGGGACACGTGGAGCTTGCCCCTGGATATTACGCCGAAACAGAGCAAGTACATCTCGGTGAGTCATGGAAGCACGGCGCGCTGATTTTATCCTGGGATCATGTGCTGGCCAATGCCGGGGATGTTGATGACGGGCACAATGTGGTGCTGCACGAATTCGCTCATCAACTGGACATTGAAGATGGCTTCGCCAACGGGGCTCCAGCCCTGCCCCACCGATCAAGGTATGTCGCATGGGCTCGGATATTGGAAAAGGACTACTCAAAGTTGCAGAAGGACGCAGAAGAAGGCCGCTCCACAGTGTTGGATGAATATGGCGCTACCGACCCGGCGGAATTTTTTGCTGTCGCCACGGAGTGTTTCTTCGAAAAGGCCGTGCAGTTGCAAAGGCAACACCCGGAGCTCTATGAGGAGTTGAAGCTCTATTTTCAACAGGACCCGGCGCAGGCCGAGTAGGAGGGCGTACGATCCGGTTTTGGCCGTTTCAGCCAAAGCCCCGAGTCTCCGGCGTTTACCGGTCCTCAATGTCAGTCACTAAGAAATGGTTTGCCTCTTGCAAAATTGCAGAATTTGGTTGACAAGGGGGTGCTCCCCTTCTAGCCTAATAATGAACCATCGGTTCGTCTAGCGTACCTATTTGCATGATGTCGATTAAAAAACTGACCATCCCAACCCTGAACAACTGAGATCGATCTGACCGGAATATCCGTCCTTTGAGGTCTTATGCGGTTGGAAACGTTGCATAGCGGTCAACGCCGTCGCGAACCGCTTGTATGCAATGGAACAAAGGTGAGGAGAGCGGCATGAAACTGCGGCTGGAGTCAGTCAAGATCGCCAATGTAGAGTTTGGACCAAAAACTCAGATATCAAATGGGGTTTTGTATGTAAATAAAGAAGAATTAAGCGGCCTTTTGTCGAAGGATGAAAATTTCGCAAGTGTGAACCTCCAACTTGCCAAACCGGGCGAGGCTACACGAATCGTTAACGTGGCCGATGTCGTCGAACCGAGGCATAAGATTTCTGATGGAGTCGATTTTCCGGGCGTACTGGGAAGAATCGTTTCTGCTGGCAGAGGAACTACGCGGGCCTTGAAGGGGATAGCGGTTGTTCTCTGTGACAGGCATCGCCATTGGATTCACTCAAAATCCCTGATTGATATGTCGGGTCCTGCAGCGGAGATTGGACGGTACGGAAAGATGCTTAATTTGGTCATCGATCCAATCCCGAATGGCGAACCAGGTGATATAGATTACGCTTATTCAGTCAGGCAGGCCGGCTTCAAGGCCGCAGTGTACCTGGCCCAGGCCGGGACGGATGAGCAGGTGGATGAAGTCGAAATATTTGATACGGAAAATGTCAATTCCGATTTGCCCAACATTGCGTACTACTATCAAATCTACAGTCCTCAGCACGATCCAAAAGGGATCCCCGACCCGATATTCTATGGAACTCCGATTTCCCTGACGCTTCCTCTGATTGTCAACGCCAATGAAATAATAGATGGAGCCGTATTGAGCGGATACACCATCCGTATGATGGAGACTTATTCCATTCAAAACCACCCCATCATCACCGAATTATTGCGCCGCCATGGCAAAGATTTGAATTTTGCAGGGGTGGTGGTCGCAGTATGCAGCATGGAGCCGGTTCGACGCACGCTGGGCGCAATGATGGCGGCGAATCTGGTTCATGATGTTTTGAAAGCCGATGGGGTGATTATGACCAAGCCTTTAGGCGGCGCTCCCAATGTTGATTTGGGGGCCGCTGCATCGGAGTGTGAAAAACTCGGCGTTAAGACTACGCTTTTGGTTCAAATCTTGAACACCCAGGCATCTCTTGATTCGGAGATGCTGTTCAGCGATAAGGTCCTTAACGCTATCATCAATACTGGAATTATTTTCGAGAAACAACAATTGCCTGCCTTGAATACAATATACGGCGGGGATGAAGATACGCAAGTGTTCAATGATAGCAGCAAACAATGCGCTGGACAATCTATCGAAGTTGAAAAGAGATTCATTTGTGGTTGCTTGAATCAGTTGGGGGCCTCATGTGCAATAGCCGTTGAATATTAGTGTTAATCTCTCTATTACGCTCTGATCTCTTCAAAGGGCTGGTGATAATTGTCTAGAAACCACGAAGTTTTTGGAGGTGTCATGATGAGTGATGAAACGATGCGAACAACCTCTCAAAATCATAAATGGCGGATTGTATGCTATCTTAACCAATTCTTTGGACAGTTGGGTGGAGAAGAAAAAGCGGATGTCGGATTCCTGGTCAAGGAAGGGCCAATTGGACCTGCTATGCTGCTGCAGTCACTCCTTAAGGAAGATGGGGAGGTAGTAGCCACGGTGATCTGTGGTGACAATCACATTGCTGAGAATTTGCAGGAAGCCGTTGAGGAAGGTATTAAAATCATCACTGATTTGAAACCATCTCTATTTTTCTCTGGGCCTGCTTTCAATGCCGGCCGGTATGGGATTGCCTGTGGAGCTATTGCAAGCGCGGTTCAAGAACTGCTTGGAATCCCCGCAATAACAGGCCTGTTCCCTGAAAATCCGGGAGCTGAGATGTGCCGGAAGAAGGTCTATGTGGTCAAGACAGGCATCAATGCAGGTCAAATGAGACAAGCTTTGACCAAAATGGCCGACATCGGCCGAAGGCTGTTGAAGAACGAGCAGATCGGCAGTGCAGACAAAGAAGGTTATTTGCCCAGAGGTTTCTTGAAAAACGAAGTTGTTGAGAAGCCTGCGGCGATCAGAGGCATTGACATGCTGCTGGATAAGATCGCCGGCCGGCCCTTCCAGACAGAGTTGAAAATACCCCAGTTTGAAGAAATCCCACCGGCGCCGCCGTTGCAAGACATCAAGACTGCTACAATTGCGCTGGTTTCCGACGGCGGCGTTGTGCCCAGGGAAAATCCGGATAAAATCAAAGTGAGCCAGAACACGATATGGGCTCCTTACAATCTTGCCGATATTTTTGCAAATCCATTTCAAGTCGCTCATTCGGGTTATCACCCTACCGAAGTTCGTGGGAATTTAAACCGCCTGTTGCCCAAGGACGTTCTCAAAGAAATGGAGGCCGAGGGCATATTTGGCAGTCTGTTTCCGATTTTCTATTCCTGCTCGGGAAACACCACAACCGTACAGAGTTGCAAGGCTATGGGCGCGGGCATAGCCCAAAAGCTTCTCGATGAAGGAGTCAGCGCGGTCATACTCACATCCACCTGAGGAACCAGTTCCCGTTGCGGCGCAACGATTGCGATGCAAATCGAAAAACTGGGAATACCCACAGTACAGATAACCTCAATCGTTGATGTGGCTATGATGGTCGGGGTATCGAGGTTAATCCGCGGCTATACGATAACCAGTCCGGTTGGCGATTTTCATTTAAAGCCGGAGGAAGAAAAAGTAATGCGGCGCCGATATATGAAAAAAGCTATCGAGATGTTGCAGCAGGAGGGTAAGAAGGGCGCTTATGAAACGATTTAACGTGATGTTTGCTTTGACATTGTTCACCGGGTGAACCCACACGAGGTTGTATGTATGATGGTGCGCGCCGTCGATAGGTCCATTGCAATAATGGAGGCATTGAAGGAAGACGTTCAAGGTTTATCTGAACTGAGTAGAACAATAAATCTATCTAAGGCAACCCTGCTTAGAATATTGAATACTTTGATCGTACATGAATATGTTATCTATAATAAAGAAACACACAAATATGATCTAGGAATAAAACTCCTTAAAATGGGAATGGCTGTTTCTGAAAGACTTGATATAAAACACGTTGCATCACCTTATCTGACACACATCTGGAATATTAGCGAAGAGACAGTATACCTGAATATACGAAATGGCGATGAAAGGCTTTGTATTGACTGTTTAAATGGTAAAAAAGGCGTACGCGTCGTTGCTTATGCCGGGCACAGCTCACCGCTACATGTCGCAGCATCTGGTAAAGCGATTCTTGCTTTTCTTGATCAACATGAGATTGAAGACTATTTAAAAAGAGTAAGATTGGACAAAGTAGCCCCAGGCACAATAACCGGCATTGATGCGCTCAGAGACAATTTGGCAAAGACCGTGGAGCAAGGCTACGCCACCAGTTTTGAAGAGCGCATGCCTGACGCCAAGGGCGCCAGCGGTCCGATACGCGATATTACCGGACAGATTATGGCGTCTATCTCGATCACGGCGCCGAATAGTCGAACAGATGAAGAATTTGCGCTATATATACGCTTAGTTACTAAAGCGGCCAGGGAGATTTCAAAAAAACTGGGGTCTTCTCGACAATAGTTCTTGTAGGGAGAGAAAATGTCCTATCCAGTGTTAAAGGCTGTATCCAACGTGCTCGTTCACACGCCCGATCTTGTGCGATATGGGTCCAAACCCGCCCGTGAAATTCCAAAGGACCCTGGACTGATCGATCGCCTGACAGCGCACCTGAGAAGCTATGAAGAAGCGGTTGCTTATCCTCCGCATCAGGTTTATGTCGGCAATCTGCGACCGGAAAGACTCTGGGACATCGAGCGGCCCTGGCGCCTCAACCCTCAGAGTCCGGCCGCTCGCTTTGCACGGTGCGGCGAAATCATGCCGCAGGCCGAATTCTACGGTTTCATGAAAATTGTCGATGAATTTGAGCTTGTCGAGTTTGAGCGCCAGTTCATATGCCGGGTGAAGGGGAAGCTCTCCGAGCATCCGCTGATTATGGCCGACGACCTGGCAAGGCTCGGGGCCGGGATAGATATGCGCGCGCTCGAGGCGGAGATAGCCTCGGGCGCCATTCCGCTCTATGAAGACGGCCGCATCACCGGTTGCTTCCGCCATGGACACGATGAAGATGAGAATCTATTCGCACCGGTTCTCTTGGAAAATCTCTCCGCTAAGGCTTCGGGAATACTTGCCCTGCGCTACGCGATAAGAGATCTTGAAGGGGGCGGGCGGGCAATAGACTACGTGATGAACTGCGGGGAGGAAGGTGTCGGAGACCGATACCAGCGAGGGGCGGGCAACCTTGCGAAAGCCATCGCGGAGTTTGCCGGATGTCTTAACAGCAGCGGGACCGATGTTAAGGCCTTTTGCTGCTCCCCGGTGCACACCCTGGTTCTTGCGGCGGCATTGGTCCAATCGGGGGTTTTCAAGAACGTGGCAGTCGTTGGCGGAGGGTCTCTGGCTAAACTGGGCATGAAGATGCGCGGCCATTTGGCCAAGGAAATTCCCATAATGGAAGACGTCCTCGGCGCCATTGCCGTTCTGGTGAGCGCCGATGATGGCAAAAACCCTCAGGTGCGGCTCGACTCCATCGGCAAGCATGATGTCGCTGCAGGCTCATCGCCCCAGGCGATCATGACCTCACTGGTCAGCAGGCCCCTGAACCATTTGGGCTTGAAAATCAAGGATATAGACAAATTTGCGGCCGAGATGCATAACCCCGAAATCACCGAACCTGCCGGAAGCGGCAATGTGCCCAATACGAATTACCGGATGATCGGCGGACTCGCGGTCATGAATGGCGAGATGCAGGCGTCGGAACTCGGTGGTTTTGTCCGCCGATACGGCATGCCGGGATTTTCTCCCACACAGGGGCATATTGCAGCGGCGGCGCCCTTTCTCGGTCATGCGCGGGAGATGATCCTCAACGGGGAGATCACGCGGGCCATGTTCATAGCCAAAGGGAGCCTTTTCCTCGGCAAAATGACCAAATTATCCGACGGGATGTCCTTCATTCTGGAAAAAAACAGGGGGGAAACCAATGGTGGTTGATATTTCCAAAGAGACCTTTCAAGAGGAAGTGCTTTCTGCAACCCAGCCGGTGCTGGTGGATTTCTGGGGTCCATCCTGCCAGCCATGTCTGGCGCTCATGCCCTTTGTCCACGAACTGGCCGGGAAATATGCCGAGAAGTTGAAAATCGTCAAGGTGGACAGCAGTAAGAACCGGCGACTCTGCATAGACCTGAAGGTAATGAGCCTGCCGTCATTCCTGCTCTACGAGGCCGGGCAGGAAGTGGGAAGGCTTGCAGGCAAAGATGTCAGTGCGTCCGGGATTACCGGTTTTCTGGAGTCCAGGTTGAGATAATTTGAGAAGGAGCAAGCGATGGGTGAGAATTTTCTTAAAGGAAAGAAAGTGATCTGCATTGGCGAGAGGGACGGCATTCCCGCCCCGGCCATAGCGGCGTGTGTCAGCACGGCGGGGGCGGAGCCCGTCCTGGTCCTCACCCAGTGCTTTGTCTGAACGGCAGCCGGAGCCATGGATCTGGAAGATCAGGCAACCATAAAGAAAGTCGTCGATCAGCATGGAAGAGAAGATGTCCTAGTCATCCTTGGCTCCCCCGATGGGGACAGCGCAGGGATCTATGCCGAAACCGTCACGGCCGGTGACCCCACCTTCGCGGGACCGCTCGCCGGAACGGCCCTCATGCTGCCCGTGCGCCACATTCTTGAAGACAGTGTAAAAGAGCTCATCGACCCTCAAGTCTACGAGGAGCAGGTGGGAATGATGGAGTTCGTCCTGGATAAGGAGGCCATCGTAAGGAGCATGGATACGTATCGGTCAAAGTCCTGATGTGCCTGCGCTCAAAGTGACGCAAGAGAGAAAGGTGACCGTTCAGCGCCTATGAAAGCCGCCATTTTTCTCTTGCGTTCGAAAACATGATGAGCCGTTCCATAATGCATGGAAAACACATTCACTTTCAGAAATCGAACCTTTTAACCTGCGGACGCAGCTCCTCTTGTCCGGCAGACGATAGCCGAGCATCCTGAGGAAGGGCGCCGTGCCCTGTCGAGGCGGCCGCGCCCCGCGTGGAGCCGATTTCAGCCATGATCCGGCCAAGCTGGATGCGCTCGATGCCACGAACATCCTGCCTGACGGAATTTGACAGAAGGACTTTATAAGAGGCCATCGGCTTTGAGGCCCTGTTCGAATTCCTCAAGGCTGACCTTCGGCTCGTCACGTCGCTCAGCAATTACAGACAGGTCTTGCAGGTCTTCGAGAAGAGATTCATACTCGTCAACCGATAGAACCACGAAAGCCTTCTTCCCCGATTTGTCCAACACGTACTGTGGGTTAAGGGTCTTTTCGGCCATCTCTTCTACTCCCCAAAGTTGTTTTCTGCCCTCATTGCCCTTATATAGCATTTTGGGTCTGAGCGAACCTGTTATTCTGCATCCCTTATCTGGATCACATTATACCCAGTTCTCCGGTTGAGCTGTTCCACGCTTTTCTGAGCAGCCGCTCCGGCTGAATCCGGCCGAAGATGAGCACATCTGTGCGGAACAATGTGCTGGCTGGAATACCCTAAGCAGTAGCCATGAAGATTTCAGGGCACAGGACCAGATCAGTTTTCGAACGCTACAATATCGTTAGCGACCGGGATCTTAAATTGGCCGCACAAAAGCAACAGGAATATCTCGCCTCTCAGCCCACAGGCACGAAACCGGGCACAGTCTCCGATCTCTCCCTCCATAAATCGAAAAGGGCTACGGCTAAGTTGCCGTAACCCCTTCGAATTCATGGTGGCGAGGCTCAGAATCGAACTGAGGACACGAGGATTTTCAGTCCACTGCTCTACCGACTGAGCTACCTCGCCACAGCCTGCGGATGCTAGCGGAATTGACGGTGAGTGTCAATCGTTTTTACCTGAATTCGAGCCTCAGAACGGTGGCGCCAAAAGAGAAGAGCGAAGAGCGAAAATAATCTGTTCATTCCTCTCACCGGCCCTAGCCGGAAGTTCAACCTTATGTGGCCAGGTTTACGGCGCGCTTCGCGGGACTGATCCCGTCACGGGTCAACCTTCATGCTGAACCTTTTGGAGTGCTGCTCAACTCCTCGAGAAGGGCGTCAAGGTCGTTGTCCGTAAGTTCGATTACAAAATCGTCAATTGATTCATCGGGAAGCGCCCAAGTCTGCTCACCTCCTCGTTTGGATTCGGCAGGACCTTCGGCGCCTTCATCAAGTCCCGTCGTATCTCCAAGGTCTTCAGGCGACAGCTCGCGGGTAGGGGTGATTTCCGGTTCCCTCTGGAACCTCTGCTGATAATCATCGAATTCCAGAGCCAGTTCATCGGGCGCATCTCCGGCCGCTGAAGAGGTTTCGCCCTCCGGCATTGAATTTTCAAAGGCCGAGGGCGCAGGCACATCGTCAAAAAGCAGTTCAGGAATGCGATCACCCGTACCGCCCCCATTGCTTCCGCTTCCGAGGGATTCTTTGTCTATGAGCAGTTCGAGCTCATCGTCGGACAGGTCGTCCAAACTGAAATCCTCCCCTGACTCATCAGGGTTAACGACTGCCGAAGCTGTTTCCGCCGCAGGGCTTTCGGGCTCTCCCCTCCGGAATCCGTAGCCAGTCTCCTCTCCAAAGTGTAACGGAGTGGACATTTCGGTCTCAACGACGCTGCTCTCCATCTGCATGGGAGATTCATAGCCGCTGAGAAGAGATCCAAGTAGAGACGGGACCGCCGGTTTTCCGGCAAAAAATCCGAAATCTTTTCTTACGGCCGTCAGGCTGGTTCGGCATTTTTTACATTCGGAAAGGTAATCGAAACTAACGAAGCCGCACTTAGCGCATTTCATTGTAAACACCCCCTTACCTCATCCAATCGTCATAGCCGTCAATAGACCCCTGTCGATCTTGTTGAATTCCGGATCTCTCCGCGTTCTCAAGCCGCCCATGAGTTTAGGCTGGACTGTGGTCAACGGATACAAAAAGTCTGCCATCCGGCCTGACATTTCCGCTAAATTTTGCATTGTGTGCGCGCCTGCGGCGCCTCTTCGCGTGAGGCATAGAACAGACCCTCATCCATATCGCCCCACAGAAGCTGGATGGAAGAAATGAGAGCGACAGCAGCCGTCTCCAGGCGTAATGTCCTTGGGCCAAGGCTCACCGTCTTGAACCCTGCGGCAATCAGCGCAGAACTTTCCACATTGTCCCAGCCGCCTTCAGGACCCAGAACGGCCAAAACCCGGTGAATATCCGGTCCCGTTTGGCTCCGTAAATTCTTCAGCCCGCCGCCCGGCTCATGCTCCAGGGCAAATACCTTCAGAGTGTGTTCCGTCGCCCTTTCTTCACCTTCGCACGAGGTTAGAAAATGGCCCAGGTCGTCGAAAATCTCGATTTCAAGCTTTTTTGTCCGGCCGCACTGGCAATTAGCCTCGCTCGCTATTTTGGACCAGCGCTCCCTTTTCTTTTCGGCGGTTTTGCCGCGAAGACCGTATTGGCTCCTCAGCGCCCGGAAAAAAGCCAGGCGTAAAACGCCCATTTCGACCGCCTGTCTTACAACAAGGTCCATCGTATCAGACCGGACAATTCCAACGCCAAGTACGATGGGCAGCGCCGATTCGCACGCTGGCCGCTCCAGCTTCCCCACCAGGGATACGGTGACAATTCCGCGGCGAATTCCAGTGACCACGCATGCCCAAACCGAGCCTTGGCCGTCTAGCAATTCTATTGATTCTCCCACTTTCGCACGCAGAACGCCTTCCAACTGGCGCGAAAGACGTGGCGGGAGATCGAAAACACGCGTGTCCGAGGCAACTTCCGGCACGAAAAAGCATCTGCGCGTCATTTTTTTCTACATCCCGAGCAGATCGGAAAAGTACCAGCGGTAGAAAAGCTCGCCCCAAAAGATGTATGAAATTGCGCCAAAAGCGAGAAAGGGGCCGAAGGGCAAAGTTGAGCCCAGGCCTTTCCCGGATCGCCACATCAGAGGCAGGGCAATAATGGTGCCCACAACCGAAGATGCCAGGATGGTAAATGCGACTCCCTTCCACCCGATGAAAGCTCCTATCATCCCGAGCAACTTTATATCGCCCCCGCCAAGCCCTTCCTTATGTCTCACAAGCGCATACCCCGCCGCGATCAGGTAGAAAATCCCTCCGCCCAGGATTATCCCCGTGAGCGACTCCCACCACAAAAGCCTGGGGGTAAACAAGGAGAGCGCCAGACCCAGCACGATGCCGGGCAGTGACAGGATATCGGGAATCAGCAAAGTATCGAGGTCGATCATGGTGATTATGAGCAGGAGCGAACAGAAGATGAACTCGATCGCCAGTTGAGGATGAAGTCCATATCGGCGAAACAGGAGCAGCGCCAAAAGGCCGCTTAACCCTTCGACGAACGGATATCTAAGAGATACCGGCGTCTTGCAGTGACGGCACCTGCCGCCCAGCAAAAGATAGCTCACCAGGGGTATATTATCATAGGCCGCAATCGCGCTTCCGCAAGCCGGACACCTCGAAGCAGGCCGTACAATCGACTGACCTAATGGTAACCGGTAAATGACAACATTGTAAAAGCTGCCGAAAATGCAACCGACTATGAAGGCAATAATCCGGCCGCCAATTAATGGGATCGATTCAACCAGGACCTCACCCATTTTTCACCAGTTCCTGTTCAGGTTCTTCTTTCCTTTTGAACTTACAGGACGGATTTATGCAAAACAGAGTCCCGTCACCCGTTTTGGCCTGTCTGCGAAAAAGAACCGGAGCATTGCATGAGGGACAGCTTTCCTGAACCGGCTCGCCTTGAAAGAGCATTTTGCACGCCGGATATTTATTACAGCCGTAAAAGCGGCCCCGCTTGCCCGTACGCTCCACCAGTTCGCCGCCGCACCCTTCGCGCGGGCAGTGGATGCCAGTAGAAACGGGCCGGGTGTTCCGGCATCCCGGATATCCTGTGCAGGCTAGAAAAGCGCCGTAGCGGCCGCGCTTGAGCGCCATGGGTTTGCCGCATTTTTCACAGATCTCCCCGGAAAGGGAGGGCTGCTTTTGTTCGACGGGATGAATATGTCCCTTTTCATCTCTTTCATAATCAGAGGTGAAGGAACATTTGGGATACCCGCTGCAGGCCAGAAAGGGACCGTTGCCGCGGCTCAAACGGATGGCCAGAGGCTTGGAGCAGCGCGGACAGTTGAGGTCCGTGGGCCAACCTGAGCTCTTCACGTTGGCCATCCCTTTGCGGGCGGACTCCAGGGTCTTTGAAAAAGGCCCGTAGAAATCGCCCAGAAGACGCTGAGGGCTGCCTCCGCCATGTTCTATCTCGTCGAGGTCCTTTTCCAGATTGGCGGTAAACTTCACGTCTACTATGTTAGGGAAATTCGCCGAAACGAGCCCGTTGATCATCACTCCAAGCTCGGTAGGGAGCAGCCGCTGTTTCTGACGCAAAACATACTCCCTCTCCAGAACGGTGGATATTATCGTCGCGTAAGTGCTAGGCCTTCCGATTCCAAGGTCTTCCAGGGTTTTTATGAGAGCAGCTTCCGTGTATCTTGGCGAAGGCTGCGTAAAATGCTGCCTGGGTTCGATTCCGAGAAGGTCGAGGGGCTGACCCTGAGAGACTTCCGGGAGTCTCTCGTCGGATTTGCCGTTTTCCGGCTCATCTTTGCCCTCCTCGTAAAGGGCCAAAAACCCCTGGAAAACGATCACCGAGCCGACCGCTCTGAGGCTATAATCGCCCGCCGAAACGTCTATCGTAGTTTGATCTATCAGCGCAGGGGCCATCTGGCAGGCTACGAACCTTTTCCAGATAAGAGAATAGAGGTTCAACTGGTCTTTGGTGAGGTGCTTTGATACGCTTTCCGGAGTGCGGGCGACATCCGTAGGCCGAATCGCTTCGTGNNAATCGGTACGCATATAGGTGATGAGCCCCACAGCGCCATCCTGCCCAATTTCGATTCCTTCATAGAGCCTCTGTGCTATGCTCATCGTCTGTTTGGCCGAATAGTGAAATTTCCTGGCGGCGTCCTGCTGGAGAGTGCTGGTAATAAAGGGAGGAGATGAGCTTCTTTGCCGCTGCTTCTTTTCGACCGCGCTCACGCTATAAGCGGCGGAATTGAGCGCTTGCACGTGCCCCTCGGCTTCGGCATGCGATCCGATAGAGTACTTTTTCTTTTTGCACCGGATAAGCTGGACAGAAAAGGGCATTGGCCCCGAAGAAGAATCCGCCCGAGGGCTCAACCGGACATCGATTGTCCAGTATTCCTGCTTTTCGAAAGCGTGGATTTCTTCTTCGCGCTCGCAGATCAGCCTCAGGGCGACAGACTGCACCCTTCCTGCGCTGAGGCCCGCTCTCACTTTCTCCCACAAAAGGGGCGAGATCATGTATCCGACGAGCCGGTCGAGGATTCGCCTTGCCTGCTGCGCCTCATAAAGCTTTAGGTTAAGTTCGCTCGGTTTTTCAAGGGCTTCCTTGATCGCCTTGCGCGTAAGCTCGTAAAAAAGAACTCTTTTAATCGGTTTCTCTGTGGCGCCGATCTCTTCGGCGATATGCCAGGCGATCGCCTCCCCTTCCCTGTCAGGATCAGGGCCCAGATAAACGGCATCGGCCCTGGAGGCGGCCTTTCTGAGTTCTTCTATTATCTTCTTCTTCCCGCGCAAAACCTGGTATTCCGGCTTGAATTCCCCATCGAGGTTGATTCCCAGCTTATTGCCGGGAAGATCCTTGACATGGCCTACGCTGGCTTTAACGATGAAGTCCTTGCCCAGATAGCGCTCAAGGGTCCTCGCCTTGGTGGGAGATTCAACAATCAGTAGCGATTTTGACATTCGAAGATCACCTCATTGGAACTTAATATATTATAGTTCACAAATAAAATACTTTCCCGGCAATTGGGAGACAAGCCCTTTGAGCTCCAACTCAAGCAGTATCGCGGCGGCATGTTGGACCGGCATATTTGCCTCCTGAGCTATTTCATCAATATGTTTCGGAACTTTATCCACAACTCTCAATAGAATTCTTTCCTCCGGGCTGTTCGACTCCTCAATGAATGGGGAGGACGAAATTGTTTCCGCAGGGCTGTCCGGCTTTTCCATTCCGGAGTGTGCTTTTCCGGAGGGGGACCGGGAGGATTGCGCCGGACGGATAAGAGGCCGGATTTCTTCCAGAACGTCTTCGACGCATTCAACCAGCTTGGCGCCCTGCCTGATAAGCCGGTGCGCGCCCTTGCTGCGCATGCTTTGGGCGATCCCGGGGACGGCAAAAACTTCCCGGCCCTGCTCCAGAGCGAAACGAGCGGTTATAAGTGAACCGCTTCTTTCGGCGGCTTCCACTACGACAACGCCGAGAGAAAGGCCGCTGATTATGCGGTTTCTCGATGGGAAATTGCCGGAAGAGGGAGGGACGCCGGGCAGAAATTCAGTCAGCAAGGCGCCGGCCCGGGCTATTTCCTGCCTGAGATCGGCGTTTACGGACGGATAATTGACATCCAGCCCGCAGCCCAGAACGGCCAATGTCCTGCCCTGGGCTTTGAGCGCTCCACGGTGCGCGGCGGAGTCTATTCCCAGCGCAAGGCCGCTCACGACGGTGAGGCCGCTAAAGGCCAGATCCGAGCTCAATCTTTCTGCAAATAGAATTCCCGCCGGGGAGGCGTACCGTGAGCCGACAACGGCAATGGAGACCAGGTCTCGAGGCAAGAGCGCGCCCGACGAGAACAAAACGGCCGGAGGGTCGGGGATTTTGAGCAGATTTGCGGGATAGTCATCATCACCGATACATATCAGCCGGAAATTCTTGTTTTTAAGGTACGTCCACTCCGTTTGCGGGTCTCTGACAAACTGCCTTGCGGCAAGCGCATGGAGCGGTTTGTCCCGGGCCACACCGGATGCGCATAAGTCATCGAGTCGTGCGGCAAGAATCCTTTCGGCAGACCCGAAAACCTCGAGAAGGCGCAGGATGGACCTGTTGCCCAAGCCCGGCGCCAGCTTGAGACTGAGCCACGCAATCCTATTGAGCTCCCGTTCGGAAGAAATGGAATATGAATTGCCTCTATCCTGTATCGATTCGCTCCCGTTGAAAATGTTTTGGGCGGTCATAATCCGTTGACGCCAAAACCCATTCCCGCCAAGGCGGGATACCGAAGGGCGTCAAACTGCGCGCCGGCGTCTGAGAGTCAATTATCGAGCGCCGGTCGAACGCTCAGGATAAGTATATGGCGACGCCGGATTTGTCAAATAATCACGATCAGTTTGAAATGCGAGGTGCGGAAAAATTACACCCGAAAGCTTGGCCGATGATGAATCGAGCACCGCGACCGATAGCCTCAAAGCCCGAATTGCCTTCGCCGGGCGGCAGCCTGGAAAAGCTAAGGATTGCCTTTCTGTACGGCGCCGACGCGGTGTATACTTCGGGAAAAGATTTTGCGCTGCATAGTTTTGCTCATAATCTTGACACCGAGGAACTAGCGAAGGCAAGCCTTATCGCTAATAGGCTCGACAAAAATATCTATGAGGCCGTCAATATTTTTGTGCGCCGGCCGGACCTGAAGAAAATCCCCCCGTGGCTCGAATATTTCCAAAGATTAAAGGTCTATGTTCCTGTCCATATATAGGCGCAGGATTTTTTGGGGGTTTCCATGGCGATTCTTCCGGGGTGAAGGGACCTTCCTTTGCGCCATTCATTTTTCGCCTCCTTAGGAATCGTGCTTTTAACCCGCCTACCTCTGTCCCGAAAAAGCGGACATTTCACTTGCTCTTCAATGCGGACGTGTCAATCGCTTACGATAATTTTCACGTTTTGGTCTGGACAATGGGACCCCGTCCGGCTAGACTATTGAATGCCCACCTTGTCTCAGGAGGTACCTTGGGCAGCTATAGATTGCATTGAGTTCGAGCAAAAAAACCAGGTTTGCTCAGAGGATTTCCACAAGGCACACCGATCATTCAGTATTGAACTCAGAGC
>PLSV01000343.1 GCA_003165235.1 Syntrophobacteraceae bacterium | reverse complement strand
GTTTTATCAAAAGCGACCTCTTGTCCTACGTGGATCGGGAACGGGTGGAATCCATCGGCAAATAAAATATATGGCTGTAAGGATTAATAAAAAGTCGTGGTGGGTTGATTTCAGATTCAACCATATACGATACCGGAAACGAAGCCCGGAAAATTCAAGAGCAGGAGCGCTCGCGTATGAAGCCGTCTTGCGGCAAAAAATGGCTCGTGGCGAAAGCATAGACAATACAATTCCAGATGCGCAGCAGTTGCAGCCATTCGGTAAATTCGCACTGAAATGGTTTGACGAATATGTGGTGCCGAACAACAAGCCATCCGAGCAGCGAGCAAAGAAATACATCCTGTCCGCTTCGCTTATTCCGTTCTTCGGAGGAATGCGTATTGATCAAATCACTGGGCATCATGTCGAGAAGTACAAAGCCCAGATGCTCAAAGAAGGAGTTGGCAGAAAAACTATCAATAACCGGCTGACGGTGTTCAGGAAATGCCTGACGACGGCTTATGAGTGGCTTAGGCTTGAAAGTGCGCCACCCAAAATCGTATGGCTCAAATATCCACCAGCCAAGACGGACTACCTTTCCCCGGATGAGTGTACTCTGTTGCTTTCCCATGCGGACGGCATTGTTCGCGAGATGATACTGATGGCTCTGCGGACGGGAATGCGCCAAGGAGAGATTCGAGGTCTCCAATGGTCTTCTATCGATTGGCAAAACCGGACCATAGCGGTCAGGCATTCGAGGTGCGATCTCACGAAGGAATTGGGCTCAACGAAAGGCAACCGCGAGCGGCATATCCCCATGGATATTGGCGTGCAAGAAGAACTCTTCAGAAGAAAGCGAGATACTGGGTATGTGTTCTTGGATACAGACGGGGAGCCGTTCAATAACAGACGCCTCGCCCGTCGGCTAGGAGCAGTGCTCAAGAAAGCAGGATTGCGACATAGACATATCGGATGGCACACGCTTCGGCATACTTTCGCATCGCATCTGGCCACGAGAGGAGTGCCGCTTAACGCGGTGCAGCAACTCATGGGTCATTCGACGATAACGACAACTATGCGGTATGCGCATCTGGCTCCCTCGACGTTGCGGGCGGCGATAGACCTGATGAACCCCAGAACGGCTTTCGGAGCGGATTTTGGGCAGCCGGTGGTCAACCCATGGATTGAAGCGCAGCAGAAGGAAACCGCTGAAAAAAGCGTTGTGCTGTAAAACCCAATGTTTTCCTTGCTGGAATCGGCACAGGCAATCAGTATCTTAACTCTAAATCTGGTGGAGGTGCGGGGAATCGAAACCGCTTCGGGCGGTTTAGGAGAGTCAGGAATTGAGCAAGCAAAATGCTAATTCTATTGGGCAGATGAAGGATTTATTGGAAAAATAACAATTCTCAATCGTACTCACAAACTACAAGTCTCGGTCAACTTTTATCACTTTTTGGGCAGCCCGTGGTCAACCGACTGTCGTATCGGTCTGCCGCGGCATTATTAGCAAGAACAGTACAGGTAAAAGTGATAAAAGGCGCGAAACACTGCTGGACGGTGGTTTTTTGTATTGCACTTGTAATACACAATGCATTCTTTCTAATCGGTTACCCTCTTCCGCATGTTGGTCGATGTTAGAACCTAGGTTTCGACCAAAAATGAGGGGATTTCGGCGTTACCGCATATCCAATGACTCTGCTAAGATGAGTCGATGAACGAAGGTAAAACGATTGAAGAGCGCGTTGCTGACTACGATAAAATAAAGAAAGAAGCGACAGATTTGTATCGCACATTCGGCACTGTGGAGTGCCCTGCGCTCGATCAGAACGTGCAGTTCACCTCCGAAGGGTTTAACCATCTCGTATACAACGCGCCCGGAAAGATGCGTGACAAACGGGCACAGATCCTGCGCTTCGATATGTTAGAGCGAGCCAAATTTGTCCTTGAGACTTCGACGACGTACCAAGAGTACGACGAGGAGATGATTTATAAAAAAGTGAACCGGCGCGGAGCCTGGGTGCCGATGAACATCGTGGTGCGTTCCTGGGGATTGGTGGCGATAGTCAGAAAGTTCCGCATCAAGGTGGTGCTGATTCAAGAAGGCAACGGGGCAATACGTTTCCTCAGTGTTGCCCCCGCTTGGTTTACCAAGCAGTACCGAGATGTAAAAGTCATAGAAACCTCGATTGGGAAAGGACTTCGCGCTGAGGACGATGACGGAGAGATACTAAAAAACGCCACCCGAGAGTGACGCTCTTTAGTGTGCCTGGCTCCAGCGCAACTACATTGGCCAGATAGGTCTGACGACCCGCAGACACGTTGTCATTATATGCTAACCGAATGAAGATTTCAAGAAGATGGGGATAAGATACAAATCATCCTTCGACTCGACTTAAACGCGACGACGAGGAAGAGGTGTAAAAACAGCGAGCGGCACCCGTATAGGATGCCGCTCAGGTCTGATAAGAATACTCTATGTCATCTGTGATGAAAAAGCAATGAAGGGTTGGGGACAATCATTCCCATAACCCCCGCGACCCCGTATTTGTAACACCCACGTCCCCCGAAGGCGGCTCATTTTATATGTCCTACGCTTCGCTTCGGACTGGATTAAGGATGCCGCCTTCGAGGACTCGGCGGCCACTTTGAAAAGCGGGAAAGCAAAAGGGTAGGGAAGGCCAGAGGAAGGCAGGGGAAAAGCAGAGGCGGGCGCAAAGAGGCGAAAAGGGTTTGGATAAAAATAGTATAGTTATTGAGTATAAAAGAGGGAATGAACCAGAGCTTAACTATGTGAATCAACTGAACTTAGTCGGTTCATGGTCCGTGGTCCGGGGAAGCCCACTTAACCGGACTTTTCCCGACCACACAAATTCATTGCAGGCCGAAAACCGCACAGATACCCGCACTGTCTATTGCATACCGTCCCGTAACCCATAGAACCAAAGCCAAGTTGCCGGTAACATCCCTACTTCGTCAGTTTGAAATCCTTTCCCGACGTCTCGATCTGTTCGAGATGCTGAATAAGCTGCATGGAGATATACACTAAGTCGTGAAGCTCCTTGATGCACGTTTCGGCCTCCATAGTGTTGACAACGCCATCGCTAAAAGCTTCGGAGATTGCTCTCGTGGCTTCACTGGATTCTTTGATTAATCTCGCTAATCCATGAAAACTGAAATCGTATTTCGGACGTTTAATTTCGTCCTTGAAAACCCTTCCCAGTCTCAATTCAATCTCATCCAGGAAAGTGAAATCGCGTTCTTCCCGAGCACGCCGGTCGGGGTCCTTCCAGGTATATTGCGTGGCTTCGATGAATTTAACGAGATCGCAGGCATGGAGATCCTGCTCATCCTCAGGGTTCAGCTTCCGCATAAGCGTCGGATATTTAATGTCAAGCCTTTTAGCCAATTCCTCGGTATCATGTCTTTCAGCGTACTTCGACAAAATTTTTCTTAGCCCCGCCATAGACTTTCCCCCTTCGACTATACTGTTGCCAAAGTGACACCAAGTGAGCGATTACCCTGGAAAAAAGTCGATTATGAAATAGCCCCCGCCTAACCTACTGAAAACACTTTCCAATGGCAAGATTAAAATAATTTTCTTAAACATATCGCATAGTAATACCGGTTCAGAGGAGGGGATATTCCTCGAAAATCCAATACTGGAAAACACTCTCTTCTGCAGGTAATGAGGAAGTGAAGGGGAAATCGGATGGCCAGAATACATGAACCGGTTGTCAAAAGTTGGATGGACGAAATCAAGATCGCCTCTGATAAGCATATTGGCGAGCTTCTCTTACACTCCCACCATTTCACCAATGACGTGTCGGCCAGAACCAATGCCGGGAAAATTTTGAACGCCCTGGCGGAGACAAACCAACTGGTGAAAGGCCCTGGTTATTTCAAAACCCCAGACTCCCGGTCGGAGTTCAAAGAGCACGCACAGCTCATAACTAATCATCTGGTTCAGATCAAAAAACTCCCCGTTGCGTCGGTCATCATTCGCGAACACTTTATCGAGCCGGTATCGCTCCGGCCTGATGCCCTCATCCTGTTAACCAGAGAGAACCAAGGTTGTTGTTTCGTACTGGAAGTTCTCAATCATGAAGGAGAACAAAGCATCGAGAAGAAGCGCAATGTTTGGAAACACTGGCCGGAAAGAACCGCCTATCTGAGTCAGCTCTTTCACCGGCCCATCCCACATGTTGACTTTGTGACCTCAGAGCAACTCCCCCTCTATATAAAGGAAATTATATGAAATCCATTAGCCTGCTTATCCTGTTTGCCTTTCTGATCGGCTGCGTCTTCTTCGCCAAGTCGACCACATCCGCTCCGAAAATCGTAACCGTACAAAAAACGGTGTACATCGAAAGAAGAATTGAGATCCCGGTCCGAGTAGCAGTCAAAAAGAGAGCAACGGTCCCAGCCAGGGCGAAGAAAGTCGCAAAGAAAGCGAAGGTCCCGGTGGAAAAGAACGTGGCAGTTCAGACTGAGCAAAGGGTTTTTGTTCAGGTTGCGACCCCTCCACCACCGGTCATGTCGGCTCCTGTGTACACTGCGATCCCACAACCGATTCAGGTACCGCAAGTTACTCCTATAAGAATCACTGGGCTCCTGCAGAATCGATCCCCCGTGATCGTTCAGCAGGGCAGTCACTTCAGCACAGTTGGCAATGGAATCAGTGGACCGTGGGCCGGGGCTCGTTGCTCCGGTGCGCGACGAAGGTAGTCGTGATCGCCCCTCACAGAAAAGGAGAACACTATGGATCTGTTCACGCACGCAGATGTTTGGTCATTCGCGGCGGTAT
>PLSV01000416.1 GCA_003165235.1 Syntrophobacteraceae bacterium | reverse complement strand
GGAATTATAATTGTCGCTGATCATACTGGGGAGCTTTATGATTTGAGGCCGAGGGATATTCTATTGCAAAAAGGAAGGCTCGTGGTAGATTCTTTTGACCCGATGCATCACTTTGGGCGCCAGAAGGGGAAACGAGGTGGAAGACAATTTTGAAGAAAAAGCAGTCGAATTTATCCAAGCTGAACTGATTAAGGCTACCCCCTCAGCCCGTCGCAGTATCATTGAGAAATTCATTATGGCCGCATTGGGCAGTATTCCTTGGGTTGGCGGTTTCGTAAGCGCCGCCATTAGCTGCAAAATCGGAGGAGATACTAAGATAAACAGCCTGCAAACTCAATGGCTGGAAGAGCACGCACGAAAGATAGACCAACTCATGAATGATCTTGCAAAGGTTGCACAGAGGTTCGAGAGCTTAGGTGAGGAAATCGACTCTCGAATTCAAAGTGAGGAGTACCTTACTTTAGTGCGTAGCGCATTCCGTGTCTGGGATAATGCAGACACGGAAGAAAAGCGACGGTATGTGGGTAATGTGGTTTCGAATGCAGCCGGGACTCGACTATGCTCAGATGATGTTATTCGGCTGTTCATCGACTGGCTCGATCTTTACCATGAAGCGCATTTTGCTATAATCCGTGAGATTCACCGAAATCCTGGATGTTCAAGGTACATGATTTGGGATTCAATTTATGGAGAGATACCAAAAGAAGACTCACCCGAAGCCGATCTGTTTAAACTTCTAATACGTGATCTCAACATCGGTGGGGTCATCAGGCAAGAGCGCGAAACAAATCAGTATGGTCAGTTTTTACGAAAGAGACCGGGCGGACGGAGAGGCCCAACCTCATCTACAATGGAATCGGCCTTCGAGGACACAAAACCCTATGTGTTGACCGGCCTGGGACAGCAGTTCGTTCATTACATAATGAACGAGGTAGTTCAAAGAATCGAAGCTCCAGCGCATCCTTAAAGGTTTCTGGTCATCGCTTCAGCCTTCCGCAATGAATCTGAGTATCATTATCTCATACTGCCAGTTCACCGGGATTTCTTTGGCCCGAGCGGCAGGGCTTTCGATCGATGTTTCAGTTTCATTATCCAATCCTTTTTCGCTTCCGGGAAGAGCGGACTGGCAAGGTAGAATTTCATAATCACCTTTTTCAATAGACAGCGGTACTGGTCGGTTGTAATCTGATTAACGTCGCACGCATTCATTTCCTTATAGCCGCTAATTCGAGGAGCCGACAATGAAAAGATTCAAAGTACTGCTCATAATGGCGTTCCTGGTCGGATTAGTCTCAATCGCCTATGCCGGTTTCGATGACGGCAGAGCGGCTTATGACAGAGGCGATTATGCCACAGCCTATAAAGAATTCAAAGAGTTGGCGGACCATGGAAACGCCCCAGGGCAATGTTATCTGGGGATGATGTATGAAATGGGCCACCATGTACCCAAGGATTATGCCCTGGCTATGGATTGGTATCTTAAAGCTGCGGCGCAAGGAGATGCATTAGCAAAAGTTAATCTGGGGTGGCTCTACATTAGAGGCGATGGTGTACCGCAGGACTACGTGCTGGCACACATGTGGTTAAATTTAGCTGCGTCACAAGGATATACACCTGCTCAAAGGTACAGAAATGATCTTGCTGAGAAGATGACACCCGCCCAAATCGCCGAGGCACAGCGGCTTGCGCGGGAGTGGAAACCGAAAGGCCGAGATTAGGGGGGATTATGCAACAACGCATCACACTGTTAGCCAATACGGCTACCGCGTCATTTAATAAGGAAGTATACAGCCACGAGGCCGTGCTGGCCGCCGCGTATCATCTTACTGGCAAATATGGTATAGAGGTAGGGGTCGAGGATAAAGATTTTGTCGCAATGCTCATTCCCAAGGGAGATTATTCGCCAACTGAAGCCGCTATGAGAGAGGATTTACTCTCCTTTTGTAATGATGTCCTTGACGAGGAACTTCGACTTAAACTTCAGCAAAAAACAGCAAATCTGCTTGATGTGATCGTCCGGCATGCCTTCTCTCCAATAGACCTTCGGAAAGAGTTAGGCAACTAATGATGGCTACGAGCTACACCCTTCTCCCTTTTCAGTTCGGTTGCTTTCAAGATGACGAGTATCTGATCGTCAACGAGAGCGGCGAGTTTCTTTTTCTGCCAAGAAAAGATGTGGTTCAACTCATAGATGGTACGCTACCTCCCACAAGCCGCTTTTTTGACGACCTGCGCAGCAAGCAATTCATTGTCACAGGCGACTTGGCCGGAACTCTTGATATGGTAGCCACACGTTACCGCACGCGGAAGAGATTCTTAGCCAACTTTACGACACTGCACATGATGGTGCTTACACTTCGCTGTAACCAAGACTGCAAGTATTGCCAAGTCTCAAGCGAGAGTGACGACGCCTACGATTTCGACATGAAACCAGAAGTGGCCGAAAAGGCCGTCGAGATTGCCTTTATATCCCCGTCCCCTGTCATCAAAATTGAGTTTCAGGGGGGTGAGCCAACACTCAACTGGGAAGCGCTAACACGGGCCGTCATGAAGGCTGAAGTGATAAATAAGAGATCGAAGAAGACCCTCGAATTTGTCATATGCACGAACCTCACCAATATGACACGTAGTAAGCTCGAATTCCTGCGGGACCACCAGGTCTGTATCTCGACATCATTAGACGGCCCAGAATTCCTTCATGACAACAACCGCATACTGCGCAAAGGAGGCGGTACACATGCGGCCTTTATCGAAAAGCTCCAGTCAGCCATAAGTATATGCGGGCAAGACCGTATATCGGCGCTGATGACCACCACATCGGACAATGTGGATCATTTCAAAGAAGTGATCGATGAATACATACGCTTAGGATTCCCAGGGGTGTTTTTCCGTGCTCTGAATCCATACGGCCTGGCTGCGAAGAATGCGGAGCGACTTGGATACACGATGGCCCATTTTGCCCAGCGCTATGAGGAGGCTCTCGATTACATTATCGAGCTAAATCTTAAAGGCACCAGGTTCGTCGAGTTTTTTGCAACGATACTTCTTTCGCGTATCCTTACCCCCTTTTCTACAGGTTTTGTAGATCTCCAATCTCCTTCCGGTGCAGGAATTTCAGGCGTGATATACGATTATAATGGTGACGTCTACCCGGCGGACGAAGGGCGAATGTTGGCGCGAATGGGAGATCGTCGTTTCTTTATGGGCAACATCTTCACCGACAGGTACGATGCCATTTTCGGTGGTCCGGTATTGCAGGAGATCGTTGCCAAATCTTGCGTCGAAGCTATGCCGGGATGCGCATTCTGTATGTTTCGTACCTATTGCGGTTCCGATCCCGTACGCAACTATCTTGAGACTGGCGACATCGTTGGTAGACGGCCCGGTAACGGATTTTGTGAGAAGAATATGGCCGTGCTTAAAATCCTGTTTCGCAAGCTTAGGGAAAATGACGATGATGTCATGGATGTATTCTGGTCCTGGGTAACCCGAAGAAGTGTGCAGGAGGTTCGTAATGAAGTCATATAAGGGCACTCCGAAAAATGTCAAAAGGCAGATCACGGGCATAATATGCACTTCCCAGCACATCCTTCTTGGAACGGGAAAGGTACTTGTCGCTCCAAACGGCATAAGATTCCCTTTCGGTTATCGAGGCGTGATCGTTGGTCTGGAAAAACAAATTGCTCGTAGAGTGCCCTCAATACTGCTTGAATCACACGATATCAGCAATTTTTCAGATGGCGATTGCGTTACTCTCTCGCCGGATGGTACTGTTTCCATCGTTTGGGAATCTCGTTCTCCGGTCAATGCGCTTTTCCTCACTGATGCTTGCGATCAGCGTTGTTTGATGTGCCCCCAACCGCCAGGCCGCCACAATGATAAAACCTATGACACTGCCACGGAGCTATTGAAGCTGCTCAAACCTCAGCAAGTCGAAGCTATCTGCATTACAGGCGGCGAACCGACAACTCTCGGTGGTAAATTCATCGACATCATGACTGCCATTAAGCGGAAGTTCGACCACGCCAATGTCATGATCCTCACCAACGGCAAGAATTTTGCCAATTTCCGATTTGCCGAAGAATTCGCGAACATCGGACTTTCGAATGCAACTCTATGCGTCTCCCTTCACTCTGACATTGAGGAGCTAAACGACGAGATTGCTGGGGTCAAAGGAAGCTTTCACAGGACAACGCAAGGGCTGTACAATCTGGCACGCTTCCGGCAGCGAGTCGAAATTCGACATGTCATAAGCAAGCTTAATGCTTCGCGCCTTGAACAGTTCGCACATTTTCTTTACCGCAATTTTCCTTTCGCCTCTCACACCGCTTTTATGGGAATGGAGATGACAGGATTTGCGGTGACAAATTATGACAGGCTATGGATTGATCCTTATGAATACAAATATGAACTTGCTCGCGCCGTAAAATTTCTACATCGAACCAACCTTGCAGTCTCCGTTTACAATGTACCGCTGTGCTTGTTGCAGCAACCAATGTGGGCCTATGCACGGCAGTCAATCTCTGGCTGGAAGAATTGCTACCTAAGAATTTGTGACGAATGTTGTGTCAGAGAGAAATGTTGCGGATTTTTCAGCACGTCCGGCGATCTGCTTAGCATTCGAATTCGGCCAATTTCACATAAGATGTAACTTGACATTCGGGAAAGAGCGTGTATCGTACTGGGGTGAGCAGTAAAGATGTTGATTGAGATAGGATCGTGCAGGCCCCACTAGGCGCTTAAGGTGTCAGGATTTTTACTCTGCGTTAGATATTTTCAATAATTTCCTAAACTGAGGAGGAGGATGATTATGTGGAAAGGCTTTGGAAAGATTTTAGGAGCGCTGGCTTTAATAGGCGCACTCGTAGGAATTGGAAGTGGCCCTGTTAAGGCTTCTGTGCCCAATGCGAAACAGACAACCCCAAACGCACCCTTGTACTTGGAACATAGCGCTCTTCACAACGGCAATTCCAGCACTACTCTCGCCGATCACGAGTCACATGCCTCTCACGCTTCGCATGCCTCGCACCAATCTGGATACTAAACAGTGAGCGCTAAGAATACAACCCCCCCCGGAACCACCATGGTGACCGGGGTTTTGTTTTTGTGCCTCCGCAGCTTTATAATCATCCGAGAACCTTTTTCACCAATGCTACCACGGCCCTCACCCTCAGGAGGCAACATGAAAAGGTTGAGATTACTGCTCTTAGTGGCCTATCTGGTCGGATTAGTCTCAATTGCCTATGCCCAAGAAACCATCTTCCCCGAGGATGCCGCCAAGTTTATCGGTCAGCCAAGACGGTCTGCGGCACGGTCACCAGTGCACATTATGCCACTCGCAGCAAGGGGCAGCCTACCTTTTTGAACCTCAATAAACCTTATCCCAATCAAGTGTTCACAGCGCTGATTTGGGGGTCGGACAGAGGTAAATTCGAGAAACCACCAGAAGTGCTGTTTTCTGGAAAAGAGATTTGCGTTTCCGGGACCATCGAGAGTTTTCGGGATAAGCCCGAAATCATGGTGAAAGAGCCGGGTCAGATTAAGGTTAAATGAGGTGAAAAATGTCTTCTCGTGCTCACTCCTTTTTGCGACAAACATTGCTGTTTTTACAATCTTGTTACTTGGTGCTAAAGGGATGCTTTGAAGAACTCCATTCAGAGGTGATATGATGTGGGGAACCCGAACTCTTTGTGTTCTGATTTTGTCGTCGTTTTTGCTTTTGTATCCGTGCATGGCAATTGTGGCTTCGGCGGTTGAGGACGGAACATACGACGCTGAAGTCGAAACGGACAGCGGAACGTACAGTGTCCCCGTTGAGGTGGAAAATGGAGAAGTAACAGAGGTACATTGGCCTAACGGTGGAGATATGAGCGTACAAGGAGCCGACATTGTGGGTGGGGAAGCAACTGGGACTAATTCCAGGGGTGATAGTGTTCAAATTCAAATAGACGATAGCGAGCACTCTGCTGAGGGATCGGCAGAAGAATCAGAAGACTAATATCCTAAGTCTTGCGAATGGAGATGTGTCATGATCAAACTTTTTAGAAAGTTTACTATTTTTGTCGTGCTGTTATCTGCACTTTGTATTCTGCCGCTCGGTGTTGCCTATTCCCAGCAACAAGCCCCACAATTCCAAAGCGAGCAGGAAGCCCGTGAGCATTGCCCGCATGATACGGTTGTATGGGTGAACACAAAAACCGGCGTGTATCACTTCAAAGGTCAGCGTTGGTATGGGAATACCAAGGAAGGCGCTTACGAGTGTCGCAAAGAAGCCAACACAGAAGGAGACCGGGCGACACGTAATGGGCAATAGTTCTTAATGCCTTCTGGTTCAGGGATGGTGAGAATGCTATCTTCGTGCATTCTCAACCACAGTCAACAGTTCCCGCATTGAAAATGGTTTCTCCAAATATCCGTCAAAGCCATCCTGCTTGAGGTTATCGGGATTGCCGCTCATTAGGATTACGGGCAATGAGCCGAACTGTTTCCGAACGTGTTGCCGGACGTGCTCACCTGACATCACGCCCATTTCCATATCCGTGATTACCATGTCCACGTCCTGCGAGTTCAGCCGGTCAAGGGCTTCCTCTCCCGAACCACAGCCTATTACACTGTGCCCGGCGCTGGAAAGCTGACAACTGATAAGCTCAACTTGAAATTGCTGATCGTCCGCCACAAGAATTATCATCTGGATTTCTCCATCGAAAATGAGTCTTGAATTCCAGCAGAAAAAAATCAGTATTGATCGGGGCGGAGGATGCACGTGCTGCTGCGATTCGCTTCCGTTATCACCCACACCTTGCCCTTAGATGTATCGGTTTCGTCGATCCAATAGGCACTGAGTATCCGAAAGCCTTCGCGCACTGAAAGGTTGTTCTCCTTTTTATCGGCCTCCGACAGTTCGCCCCAATCTCCGGACAAATGACGGGCGAGTATTTCAAACACGCGCTCCGGCGGTAAAGCGAGCAATGCCTCAGGAGTAGCGACCACTTGACCCAATTCAAATAACTTTCCCACACTCTCCATTAGTTCAACCCCATTCAATAGAAAGGGCGGCCCTGGAGGAGAGCCGCCTCCAAAATGGACTTTAGCAAGGCTCTTCTCTATCTGTTGCGTTTCAGGGGAGCCGTTGTTCCGCTTTCTGTCGGAGTTGTTTCGTTACGATTGTCTTCGGACTGCTTAATTTCCCGCCGCCTGGAAGCTTCAAGTTCGGCTTGGACGGCAAGGGCAGACCCAAACAGTATGCCGGTAAAAAGCACGCTATTATCAAGACAACCAAAATGATGACAATGCGGAATGAACATATGTTCCCTTTCTCTCATGATTTGTGTAAGTTCCCCATGTTAAGGGCGGCCCCATTAACGGAACCGCCCTGATCCGGGCTACTCACTGGGTTGCTCGGGCTGTGCTTCGGCATGTGGTGCTTCCTCTGCCGGTGTTTCGATCCTGTCGGCGAAAATCATCTTGCCGTCCGGCTTCTTAATCACCACGCGATCTTTCCAATGCGAGTATTTCGGGTTAAGGGCGTCGGTTAAAAAAGTGGAAGCCCCATTCTTGTTGATGGTCGGAAACTGCTCCATTATGAGTGCAAGCAAGCCTTTCTTATCCAAGTCGCCGGATTCCAGGTGTTCTTCAATGACCGGAATGTATGGACGTTTCGAAGGCTTCGGCGGCTTCGGTGCTGCCTGTTCCACCGCTTGTACGACAGTAGTTTCTACCGGTGCAACTTCGGTCAAGACTTCCTGTGTCGGTCCAAAAACTTCAACTTCGGAACTTTCGACTATCGTGCTGGGAATAACTTCATTTGCAACTTCCATAGTCTGATCTCCTTCCTCTATCTGGTTGTTAGCTGCCTGATTTGCTGCTTCCGCTGCCTGTGTCTTCTTGGATTTCTTTCCCATGATCTTTTCTCCTTATGGTGGAAGAAGAAGGGCGACCGAAGCCGCCCTTATATGTGTGAGTTATCGTACTGAAAGTGCCAGCAAGCATTTTGGTTCTTTTGCTATACCGAGATTCTGGAATGCCTTTGCAGCTTCAGCTCTGGCTGCTTCCATATCCTCATCAGAAAGTTCGGTGTATGAAACTTCATTTCCATCATCGTCCAATGACTTGATCGTAATTCCAACCAAATCATCGTCTTCGAAATTTGTAGGAACTACTTCCAACCCTGCGTCTCCGAAGAAAGCTAACGCTCCAACTTCTGGGTCAATGTCTGCGTCAATTTCGGCTTGGTGTAATCCATACATGATTACTGCCCTGTAACTGACTCCCGAATCAAGAAACAAGCATCAAGGGGCGAGTAGCAACGGTACGCTGATATATTTATTCTTTCCGAAGATGACGACAAGGGGACCTGAAACCTATTCATTAATGTAGGCACCTTACGGTTGTCAAGGAGCCGTAATTCAGATGTTTTTGCGGAGCGACGCATTTGTAACCCACGTCCTCCGAAGGCGGCTCATTTTACATGTCCTCCGCTCCGCTTCGGACTGGATTAAGGATGCCGCCTTCGAGGACTCGGCGGCCACTTTGTAAAGTGGGAAAGTAAAAGGGTTGGGAAGGCGAGAGGAAGGCAGCGAGAAAGCAGAGGCGGACGAAAAAAGGCGAAAAGGGTTTGGATAAAATATAATGGTTATTGAGTCTAAAAGAGGGAACGAACCGGAGCTTAACTATTTGAATCAACAGAACTTAGTCGGTTCATGGTCCGTGGTCCGGGGAAGCCCACTTAACCAAACTTTTCACGACCATTAAGTTCATCGCCGGCCAAAAACGGCACAGACGCCCGTACTGTCCTATTGCCTACCGCCCCTTACTCCTTAAAACTGGGGCCGATGTGTTGGTAAAAACTCTTACTCTCTTAAATCCAGACTCTTCCCTGAGATTTCAATTTTTTCAAGCTCCTGAATAAGTTCCATTGACACATACACCAGATTGTGAAGCTCTCTAATA
This sequence comes from Syntrophobacteraceae bacterium, assembly GCA_003165235.1. Classification (GTDB taxonomy): domain Bacteria; phylum Desulfobacterota; class Syntrophobacteria; order Syntrophobacterales; family Syntrophobacteraceae; genus SbD1. The sequence goes on along the minus strand of PLSV01000416.1, from coordinate 1,754 downwards.
CAGTTTTCTGCTTCCAGGGGAGTGATTTTCCCATCAGTACAGGCCTCGGAGATCTCTCTCGTGGCTTCACTGGATTCCTTGATTAATCTCGCCAGCCCATGAAAACTGAAATCATATTTTGGACTCTTGATCCCTTCCGTGAACACCCGCCCCAGCCTGAATTCGATCTCATCCAAGAGAGAAAAGTCCCGTTCTGCCTGTTTACGTCGTGCCGGGTCTTTCCAGGTATGTTGGGTGGCTTCGATAAATTCAACCAACTGGCAGGCGTGAATACCAAGAGGGTCCTCTGGATTCATCTTGCGCATGAGGGTTGAGTATTTAATCCCAAGCCTTCTCGCCAGTTCTTCGGAATCATGTCTTTCGGAATAGTCTGCCAAAATTTTTTTCAGCGCCATGGTAGCACTCTCCCCCTTCTTTATACCATTGCCGAGCGATCACCAAGTTAGCAGCTTTACTATAAAATCATAAATATTGAGCAAATATATGCAAATAGCATTGGACATCAAGACAAAAGTTCACTTGCTAATAATACCGCATAGTAACAGCGAATCGGATAGTAGATTGCTTGCCGATAGTAATACTTCCTATTGCCCAAACCAACCTTTACTCTCATGCCCAACGTTAACCGCAACTCAACTACGAAGTGAAAGGGAAGTCGGATGGCCAGAATACATGAACCGATGGTCAAAAGCTGGATGGACGAAATCAAGATCGCCTCTGATAAGCATATGGGCGAGCTTCTCTTACACTTCGGCCATTTCACCAATGACGTGTCGGCCAGAACCAATGCCGGGAAGATTCTGAACGCCCTGGCGGAGACAAACCAACTGGTGAAAGGCCCCGGTTATTTCAAAACCCCAGACTCCCGGTCGGAGTTCAAAGAGCACGCACAGCTCATAACCAATCACCTGGTTCAGATCAAAAAGCTGCCCGTTGCGTCAGTGATAGTTCGCGAACATTTTATCGAGCCGGTCTCGCTCCGGCCGGATGCCCTCATTCTTTTAAGCAGAGAGAACCAAGGTTGTTGTTTCGTACTGGAAGTGCTCAATCATGAAGGAGAACAAAGCGTCGAGAAGAAGCGCAATGTGTGGAGGCACTGGCCGGAAAGAACCGCCTATCTCAGTAATCTCTTTAACCGGTCCATCCCGCACGTTGACTTTGTGACCTCAGAGCAACTCCCCCTCTATATAAAGGAAATTATATGAAATCCATTAGCCTGCTTATCCTGTTTGCCTTTTTGATCGGCTGCGTCTTCTTCGCCAAGTCGACCACATCCGCTCCGAAAATCGTAACCGTACAAAAACCGGTGTACATCGAAAGAAGAATTGAGATCCCGGTCCGAGTAGCAGTCAAAAAGAAAGTGAAGGTTCCAGCCAGAGCGAAGAAAGTCGCAAAGAAAGCGAATGCTCCGGTGGAAAAGCAAGTGGAAGTTCAGACTGAGCAAAGGGTCCTTGTTCAGGTTCCCGCCCCCCAACCACCGGTCATGTCGGCTCCTGTGTACACTGCGATCTCACAACCGATTCAGGTACAACAGGTTGCTCCTATAAGAACCGTTCAGCTCCTGCAGAATCGATCCCCGGTGATCGTTCAGCAGGGCCGTTACGTCACCACCGTTGGTAATGGAATCAGTGGACCGTGGGCCGGGGCTCGTTGCTCCGGTGCGCGGCGAAGGTAGTCGTGATCGCCCCTCACAGAAAAGGAGAACACTATGGATCTGTTCACGCACGCCGATGTTTGGTCATTCGCGGCGGTAT
>PLSV01000424.1 GCA_003165235.1 Syntrophobacteraceae bacterium | reverse complement strand
TCGGCAAGCTCCTTGCGTGAGATACGAAAATCCCTGCCCACCTTTGCGGCCTTGAGAATACCCCTTCTGATCTCGCGCCGGATGGTCTCGGGGTGTGACCGCAAAAGCTCAGCCGCCTCGATGACATTAAACACCTGTTGCATCTCAAGCGCCTCCTGTAATGTCGCTTCCCATTCTTTCTGGCTGGACTCCCCAAGCAGTTCGGGGTGGTCCTTCGCTATTTCATCAAGGCGGGCCATCGCCCGCCGCGCTCTTTCAAAATCAATTTTTTTATCGCTCATGCTGCAAGCATCCTTTGAATTTGCTTAGGGTCAAATTGCTTCCTGTTTCGCGCCTTAAATCCCCTGTCCGCCAAGCTCCGCGCTATTGTCCGGAGGCTTACACCGGAGGCTTTCAGTTCCCGCGCCGCCTGAATTACTTCCTGCTCTTCGGGGTTTTCCAGGAGGGTCTTGCCATCCGGCCCAAGAGTGCAGCCGTAGGGGATCGCGCCGATAAGTTCACCTTTGCTTTTCTTATATGCCATGGCGCCACGGGTGCGCTCGGCAAGCTGATCGCGCTCAAACTCGCCCAGGACGGCCAGCATTCTGAAGACCATACGGCCGGCCGCCGTAGTCGTGTCGATCTTCTCGGACAAGCTCACGAGGTCCGCGTTTCGGTCCATGAGCATGTCAGCTATTTCCAGAGTGTCTTTTGTGGAGCGGGCAAGACGGGAAAGGCTGTAGACTACAAGGGCATCATCCTTGCTCACAGCTTTCAGGGCCGCGTGAAGACCTTCGCGTTTGTCCATCGAGGAACCGCTAATCCCGGCATCTGTGAATATCTCGATTTCTGAATATCCGTTCAGGTCTGCCCAGGCCCGGATTTTCGCTTCCTGCGATTCGAGGGAAACGCCCTCTTTCGCCTGATCCTCAGTGCTCACTCTGATGTAGCCGATTGCCTTCATGGTCTGTGCTCCGCTTTTTGGTTCGTTTCGCCCTCAGTGTTGATTCATAGATAGCATGTTCGAATATGCTTGTCAACAACTATTTGCAATTATTTGCTACTAATTATAATTTTTTATTACAAGGGGAACCCTTCGTAACAGAGAGAATACTGGGGGGATCAGTTGCAACGTCTGTGGGGGACACTTCGGACCAAGTGTCTAACTTAGTCTAAAAACCAGGTGGGGCATTCTTCACTAGAGGACGTGGGCAGGTATGGTATATTGGCCCTCTAAGATATTTAGCAAACCGCACCACAAACTCAGTACGGTCTCTCTCTTTGAATGGTACACGCTTTCAACCATCCTCCAAAAATGGGAAGGCTTGTGATGAAAAAGAAAAATGACGGGTTTCTTCTATTATCGGTGATCGTCCTGGGCGGGATCGCGCTGGTATTCGAACGAATCGGATTGATTCCGCTTGCGGGAGTCGCCGTAGTGATTGTCGGCTTCTCGATATTCATTCACATGACGAGGCGCCGTAAACAACAGGATGCTTGTGATCAACTCGCCCTTCTTGTTTTTCGAAACCAGGTCCCCTGGGAAGAAGAGAAAAAGCTAAACACAAAACTCGCCAAAAAGAACTTCCGAGTAGCAGCTCTCATTCGAGATCTCCAAATTCTCAGGGATTCTATCGAAATCGCTCTCACCAGCAAAAAACGGGAAACTGCCGAAGGCAGATTTAAAGATGCACGGCTGGTATTTGCAAGGATTCGAAAAGAACATACCAGGCTAATAAAATCGGAAACTTTCACTGAAATATCATCTGCTGTTGCAAGGCTCGACGAGGAGTTTCCCACAAAGCTTTATTTAAACTTAGCGCAAGGTCACCTGGATAGAGCTGAAAAGGTCAAAACCGAGAAGAGCAAGGGAAAATACATTAAGCTGGCGAGGGAGACTTTAACTGAAGGGATAAATTCAGGGAAATGCCGGGTCTCCGAATTGAAGGCCGCCTTGAAAAAGGTCGACCCGCGATCATCATCTTAGTGGCCCCTAAACTTCGAAAACGGGACCCCCTAGAATGGCTCACAATCGATTTTCTCGCCTCGACCCATAGTTGGACACATCCCCCGATCCACTATCCAAAAATATTGTTGCGAAATCGAAATGTTACTGTAGAGTGATTTTGTATCAAGTTCCCCTGCTTTGCCCCCTTTCTCATTGATGCCGCCAAACGACAAGGACAAGTGCATGGATAAATTCATTGATTTTCTCAAAGGGTGCGCGGGTCTACTTTTCATTTGTCTCATCGTTTGGATAATCTGGACAATCCACAACGGCCCCCCCACACCCCTTACACCCGAACATAAGGCAGAGATAGCACAATATGCGGAAATCCTGCCGAGAGACCAAAGAGAGTTATGCTCTGCGGTCGCATCTTTCTGTGAACGCTACAAAAAAGCATCGAATGATTTTCAGAAATCTGCTATTCGCAAGGAAAGGAGGGCGGCCATCTCCAATATCCTGCCTGACCGCTCAGCTATTGACTGGATCGGCGCAGTCACGAGAATGATTACGGATTCCAACGGGGATGGCACCCTGCAAGTGAAACTTCCGGGCTCTAGTAATATCAAGATGTTTACCTGGTCCAACGCACTCATTCCACACGGGTCCTCACTCTACAACCAGGTAGCCAATCTCGCCGAGGGCGACAAAGTGGTTTTCAGCGGTAGGTTCATTCCGGGGGACAGGGATTACATCATGGAAGCGAGCCTGTTCGAAGAAGGGGCAATGACCGAGCCGGAGTTCATATTCACGTTTACGAGCGTCAGGAAGATGACGGACAGAGCCGATGGACATAAGCAGGAGCAGGCTTTGGGCCATGGGAACGCAGCGCAAACAGAATCTTTGCATGCCGGTACAGAAAGCCACACTGATGCCGAGCGGCGCGTGGATGCCGTTGCGCATGCCAGCCAACTGGAAAAAGGTTTGAATAGGGTGATGAATGGCAAGCCACCATCTTTCAAATGCAAGTATGATCGGAAGCTGGATCAAATATCGTGCCAAGCAGAATGGATGGAATCCTTGGCCGGGATTATGAATGACGGTCATCTTGATGAGCTTGACGCTTTGATGAATGTGCTAATTACGCAGAACTGTCCGCACACCGAGTCACAGGAAGACTATGGCTTTTCGGCATGCACCACAGATGGAGTAACTGTGGCGTCGTATGTCTGTGACCATCAAACGCACCAAGTGAGCCATGAAAAGATTGTCCAGGGGAATTCGTGCCGTCAGGGTGAGACGGCTGCTAAGAATTCCTTGCCGGACACAGAAGCCGTGCCGACTCGTCAGCCATCATCCAGCCCCCCGCCTTCGAGCCAACTCCCTGGAACTCAAAAAGACATACGGACGCTTGAGCTTGCCTACTCCGGACCCATGGCGGATTTTTTCATCGCGAGCGGTGATATTCAAAAAAACATGGCGCTATTTGCACTATCGGGCTGCTTCGAGGTTGAACTGCATTCGAGATACAAGGGCCAAGCAAGAGCAAATATGATCCAAAGTCTAAAGAAGCAGGTGAATACAGGTGAAATTGTGGCTTCATCAGAAAGTGGCAATCCGGACCTGCTTGGTGATGTCGTTACCATGGCCTCTTTCGACACGCGAAAGAAGACCGTCACCTTTTTCGAGAAGCAGTCTTACCTGGACACGAACAACACCACTATAGCAACAAGGCAGATTCAGGAAACCTTTGACCTCAACTCCCCCAAATACGTCACCATGGGCAAGGTCGCAAACTCTATTGAGTTTTTGCTACGATCATCGGAAGGGACCAAAGCCCAAAGGGACATTCCTCGAACCAGAATCACAGCGGCGGAAGTCATAGAGAAATTGAGAAGTAAGGAGCCTTCTAAATCATCAGCAGAGAAGCCGGTTCCACTAACACAGTCACCCCAACGGGATATCGTACCACCAGATGCAGCGCTTGCGCAGACGAATAACTTTCAGCAAAGAGCAGCGCAAAGCTTTCCCGGTTACAGCTTTCCCGAATCCGCTTTCGAAAGGCTTCCCGTATTCGATGTCGCGGGGTTTTGCATCCGCATGACAGGAGCTACTAATGCTTATGCCCCAGCGTTAGACAATTGCGTGGCAAAGGAAGACTTGGCTCGAAGATATATTCTGTCGCGTATGCGGGATATTTCCGACGATCTGCTGGCATTTTGCACTGAACCGGCCAAATCTAATCAAAGCTACCAAGGGATGAATAATTGCATTCGGAACCCTGCCAGCGCCAAATTGGCCGAACAAGCGGCCCAGAAACGCGCTGCGGAAGAGCAAGCACAGAGAGCGGCCCAACAGGCGGAAATGCAGAGACAAGCTGCAATAGAGCAAAAACGAAGAGCGGCCATCCAAAGTGACGCCGATGCTATGCGTCACATAGATGGAATAGCGCACGCCGGCATGATGCAGGAAGTTATAAACGAACAAGCGCAAAAAGGAGGTATGTCGGCTACGTGCAAATATCATCGGGAAGGCAATCGGATATCATGTATAATACACCTTAATGGGCCACTAGCGGCATTCCGACTTAGCGGTGCCCTTGATGATATTGACGACCTAAATCACGTCTTGGCCATAGAGTTCGGGCGTGCTAATACGGAACTTAAAGAGGATATGGCTTTTACTGCATGTACTACCGATAATTTCCAGGTGGCAACCTGGATTTTTGACCGCCAAAGAAACGCCATGACATACATGAAAGATGCAGGGACGCTATGCCAATGAGCGATAAATCGGGCCGCGTATTCTCCAGGCGAGCCGAAGTTATTGGGTGGCGGCGGCCCCGCCGTGCCTTCTCGCTTCCCGTCCGGAGAGTGCAAAGAGAAGCGCAAGGAGAACCGCTATGAAGAACATTGGCTGTCTACTTTTCATATTTCTCATAATCTGGATAATCTCAGCGATCCATAGCAGCCCCCCGACCCCAGAAGAACAATCAATCGCAGCCCAAAAAGCGCAACAAGCCGAAGAATCGAAAGTAGCCGAAGCGAAGCAAGCGGAAGAGAAGAAAAAAGCTGCCGAAATACAGGGATTGGCCGATGCAAAGACTGCGACTGACTTTTTGAATCGCTATAGAGATGCAGCCATCACCGGGAACAATCCTTTCGCTTGCTATTATAATAAAGAGTTGAACCGCGTTGGTTGCGGAATTATCTACATTTTCCCGGCATCAGAATGGACCCCGGGAACTGTGAATAAAATACTGGAGGCTCAACGGAAATTGGTTGTGAGGCTAAAACCTTCCATGTCGGAAGATTTCGATATCCAAGGCTATACATCGGACAGGGTGCTCATTGGTTACGTTTCTTTTAACCACTGGATTTATCAAAATGGGAATTATAGTGGAAAGGCGATTAGCGTAGAACAGGTCATTGATCTGACACAGTATTGATCTTTTGAGGGGAGGGCATCTATCCGCCCTCCGGAGAATGCGAAAGGAGAACGCATATGATTCTTTTAGTGGGCATATTAGCACTAAACAAGTCATTGATTTATCACAATATTAATCTTCTCGGACAAAAGCCCTTGGTCCTGCCATGGGCAATCGCTCAGCGATAGAGCAGGAACCCCCCAGAATGCCCCAGGATGAACGATGCCACCGGGAGCCATACTCAAACATACGTCCGTTCTTTGTTCCCCTTTTGTTCAAAGTACGCGCGCCATATTTCTTTCTTGCGCTTATGCTCATCACGACCTTTGCGAAGCATATCCAGGGAGCGTTTAGCCCGCTCATCGTTCGTCTCCGTAGGTTGATGAAGCTCTGCGGCTATCTCTGCATCATACTTGCCCGCTTGGAGGTCCACAACTTTTTGCCTTAGCTCATCGCACTCTTCACGAATCGTTGCGCGCTCTGCCGGGTCGTCTTTCGGCCACTTCGCGATCTGTTGTTCAACGGCGCTTTTTGATCTCAATAACATCGTGCAAAAATTGATTTGGGCCGCGCGCTCATGCTCGACGCTCCTATTGGATATTTCGCATAGGCTTTCGAGCTTATTGATTCGGGTTTCAAGCGACATTTCCGGCCCCCTGGTCTGCTAACTTTTCACGCCAAAAATTCAACCGCCGTTCGTGTTCAGCTTCACCTTTGCAAAGCATGGCAATGCCGCGCCTTGCCCTCTCATCGCCGTTAAATGGCTTCGGTGGCTGTGAAAATCCTTTGGCAATCTCTGCATCGTGCTTTCCGGCCCGGAGGTCCGCAATTTTTTGCCGGATTTCGTCGCACTCTTCCTGGAGGACCGCGCGTTCTGCCTGCTCGTCTTCTGGTCGCTCTGACAGCGCATTCCCGCTAACCAGGTCGGCCTCATTCGCTTGTATTATCATCTCGGCTATTTTGATTCTGGCCCCCCGCGCACGCTCGACGCTCGGATGATCGCCTTTGAAAGCTTCCTCAATTTTGCTGATTCTATTTCTAAGGGACATATGGAAGACTTTCTAATTTTATGATTCGCTTCAATAGTGCTTTGATTTTTTCTCCTTCGATAAAGCCGTTTCAAGTTCCTCGACTCTTTTTTCCAACTCGCTTCCCTCTATCGCTCGGATTAAAATTGAAGCTATATAGGCAAGCCGCCCGCCCGTGCCCGGCTCCAGGTTCCCGGATTCAATGCTCAAAATGAGGTGGCTCAAATATCTTCGAATGTCTTCCAGGGTTTTCAATCGGCGTTTTGCCATCTCACTACCTCTTTTTGCCCTCAACTATGCGAACAAGACTACCGTTTTTGCAAGGATAAAGCCGGTTAAGCCCCTGCATTCAAAGC
>PLSV01000281.1 GCA_003165235.1 Syntrophobacteraceae bacterium | reverse complement strand
CGTTCCCAACGATTGGAGCGACATGCAGGAAGACATGCGCATGGGGGCGGAAACCATTCCGGTCAAGTTTGGGCCGCAAGGATCGGCCCGGGTCGTTCTAAGCTCCCTGACGATCGCTGTTGTAATGAGCATTGCCCTGTTCTGGCTGACGCCCGCCCGGCTGAGCGCCCTCTATTTTGTCGCAGCGATCCCGGCCGGGATATTTCTTCTGCTCCTGCCCGCATGGCGGCTCTACGCCGAGAGGTCTGCCGGCCTCGCTTCGGCGCTCTTCAACCGGGCCAGTTATTATCCTGTGACGATGTTTATCGTGATATTTTTCAGTACTGTGATTTAAAAAATATCCGATTCACTTTTGATATATTCATGTGTATTCTATACGAATACAAAATCTGGAGGTGCTGTTCATGAAAACAACAACGGTTCGGCTGGACGATAAAATGCTCGATCGCGTGGACGGCTTGGCAAAGGTTTTGAGCCGTTCGAGGTCCTGGGTAATCAACGGGGCGATAGACCGGTTCCTTGAGTATGAAGAATGGTTTGTCCAGGAGGTCAACGATGCCTTGGCAGAGGTTGAGAAGGGAGAAATAGCTAACCACGAGGNNTTCCGCAAGTGGGGTGCGAATGCAAATTAAGTGGTCCTGTAAAGCGCTGCTGAACTTGGACGATGCCGTGGAATACATCGCCGGTGACAATCCCGTTAAAGCGGCAGAGGTGGCGCAACGAATCTGGAAAGCCGCGCAACGATTGGCTGATAAGCCCGGTATGGGACGGCCGGGCAGGGTGGCGGGCGCCCGCGAACTCGTCATTCCCGGTTTGCCTTACATTTTCCCTTATGTCGCGAAGGGAAAGGCGGTCGTAATTTTAAGGGTGTTGCATGCGGCGATGAAATGGCCTCAAAAGCTCTAATACGAAGTTGCGTTCAAGTNNCCAAATCTTGCGGGGTGCGGGGAAGTCACTTCCCCGCTCTTTGCGGTTGCTTCAACTTGAGCGCAACTTAGTATAAGCAGGCGACATCGGGCATTTATCGAAAAGTACATGCTCAAAGACGAAAAATACAACGGCAGGGTTGGAATCTACGCCGGAGATGACACACTCTGCATCGACGCCATCGGATTGGAACTTACCGCAAAGGGCCTCTTCGCATTTTAGAAGCAATCAGAGCAGTGATGGAAAAAGTCCTGCAGATGTGGCGATCGCGTTGACTGACGTTTATAATGGCGACAGAGATTATGTGGACGCCGGGGACGTGAAAAAGAAAATACAGGAATGGGCCGGCAATAATCCTAAGTGTTACCCCCACGCAGCTCAGTACGGGTTTGAAGCCTGGCTTACACGATTTTGGCATGAAATTCAGAGGATTACTGATACGGCCATTGGGTCTCGTGGGCCAGCCCTGAAAAAATCGGCCATGACAATCCTCCCTCACTTCTGATACGCCAGACATTCCAGGCGGGTCTTGCCGTGGGGCCTGCGTTAAAACACCTGATGCGAACCGAATCCTCAGGTTACCGCATACACATATGATCTTATTTTGGTGTTCTTTTGAAATACGTTCCTCATAACGCCATGTAGGAGAGATGTGTGGAATTCTTCATGCCCATATTATCATCGGCAAGGCACACGGTTTCCAACGCATTGCTCGGTGTGACACACCAGGAAATGCCAAATTGGCTGAAGTAAGGGTTAGATGGTTTCTTCCATCACAATACACCCACGTTTAAGGCAACCTTTTTGTTTAGCAAGTGTTCTTTCGAAAATGATTACCTCTGATGACCGCAAATCTGGACGCTGAATGCGGCTTAGTACAACCCGAGCATGGATAATGTATCCCGAGAGTATGGGCAGTAGTACTGAAATAGTTGAAATAATCTGTCGTACCGCCTTCTTTAAGTCCTTCCCCTTCAACTCAATGAAATAAAATGTGGCTTGATCTGGGATGCCCATCCCGAAATCGCAACGCTCACCCTGCGTAATCATTCCACCATCAATCTCATAACGAAGAACGCGATGCCCTGATGGATTGTTTGCTCTGTGCTCCCGCTGCTTTTGCCGAAATGACGCTACTAGACGAGTATCGTCACTTATCAAACCTGAATCGCCAAGCTTATCGCGCACGGTTCGAGATCTCCTGTTCAAGTGCAAGCAATTCTTCATATTCTTTATTAATCTGGTCTGAAGCTGAGTCCACGAGCTCGCTCTTAATAACCCCCATCTTTCTATCCATGATCGGAGTTACGCGCCCCCCGTTAACAAAATAGCCTGATACTTCGTTTGGGTCTAGCCATAGGTCTTTTGAAATGATCTTCTCAACACCAACTCCTGCTGAAGCGCCACTAAGCTGTTTAGCAAGTAGTAGATTATTTATACAACTTAAAATGTATGGTGAGTGTGTGGTTATAATGAAGTCACATTCAATGGCATTAAATACGAAGGATATAAATTCAATGATATCTTTTTGGGCATCTGAGAAAAGATGAGCCTCAGGCTCTTCTATAAATACGAGGGTTTCTGCTTTATCAAGGACCAAAAGGAAGAGTGATAACAGTATCCAGGCCGCCTCTTGTTGGCCCGATGAAGCATAGTTCATTTTTGTGTATGTTTCTGGAGTAATGAACAGCTTGCCACCTTCTTTGTCGTAACGATATTCACCTTTAAGAATTTTCCTAACATATGCTCTTGCCCGCCGCACTGCAGAAAACCACAGCCGCTTCTCAGAAAGTGCTTGCCGACCTGATATAATGTCATCAAGAGAACGATCGAATAGTACCCTATTATTATTTACCGTCTCTACAAATTGGCGCATTGGATAATCTAGGAGGTGTGGGTGCACATATTGTATTTGGTCGGACAATGGCGAAAGAAGGCTTCTGCCTGCAGGTATAAAGAAAAGTCCTTTAGGATAATGGAATATCCTATTGCACTCAGATCTAATTTGTTCGAGCAATGTTGTTCGTTCTTGATCATAAGCAAGTCTACCTAATGCGGATGGAAACATCGGACCTTGCTTTTTGTCACGCAATCTTGATTGAGCACTATCAACCAATGGCTTTATCTGGCTCCATAAGCATTCCGAAAATCGTGAAGAAACATATTTGTGGTATTGTTTGTCAAGCGATATATCGAGAGTACAATCGTGACTATAAAAAAATGTTATATTGACATCTGAAGGCTGTGGCGTAGGACCCCAGAATTCAACGAACCTATTTGTTAGCCGTTTTTTAAGTCGCCAAGCCATATCTTTCTTCTCACCGGTTTCAGCTGTATCTAGAATAAAGGCGGTCACTTCGTCTCTAACATGAAGGAAAAAATAGGCCAGTTTTGCAATAGTGCTCTTCCCAGACGACTGTGGGCCAATGAGCAGCAAAAATCTACTCAACTCAACTTGAGCATCTCTTATTGGGCCAAAGTTGTGAATGATTATTCGGTGCATATTAATCCTAAGTGATTTGGGTTAAGATCCACGGTATATTACCAATTTAACAGAGATCATGACATTGGAAGTGTACCGGCAAATTAGCTCAAGTGCAACATCATAGATACCGATAACGAAGAAAGGGGCCATGACTTGAAAAGGAATATTCTATCCCTAATGGGCTTGTTATTCTTTCCCTTCTGGCACGCTTTACGGATAGTATGCGTCATATTTTTCCTTTTTCAGGCCCCCTACTCCTTTGTTTTCTCTTCGGTCTTTTGCCTCTCTGCCTTACTTCTCGCCTGCCTCTGCCTGCGTTTACTCCATTCTGCCTCTGACCACTCGAACCACGAGGGAAGGTCGAGATAGAGTTGTTGAGTAGCATCAGCAAGCAACTCCAGGCTGGTCAGCTCAAAACTTCGCTGACTCAAGCGCTCATACAAACCGCCCTTGTTTTTCCAATTGTCACCAATACGATGAGAGAAAAGTTCAGTGCCAGTCAATAGAATCACATGGCTGCTCGGTTTTCTGTGTAGTCGCTTTTTCCTTTCAGCGGCCGCCAAATTTCGGATCAACTTCACTTCTGATTGTTGCAGCTCGCTGTTGAGCGTGGAGAAGACAAGCGCCGAGCCTGGGAAAGAAACTGCCAACTCCTTCATTCGTTCTATGTCCCTACGCTCAAACCTGTTGAAACTCTTGCACTCTGCATGAATGAGGTAAGTCCCCTTCTCACGCCAGGATGAAGGCTTGTACAGGCAGGTCAGGTCAGCTTCCAGGTGTCTTCCGTCCTTTTCCGCTACATAACTGAACAGTGGAGTGACGCCTCTATCGGAATCGCCGCCTATCAGTTTGAGTGTAAGCAAAACCGTAAAAGCCCCTTGAGCAATGGAGGTAGCAAAAGGTCCGTGCGCTCGGTAGGTCCACTCGATATCCTTAGGCGACTTCAGTGGTGGTGAAAAATCAGACAGGCAGAAACGGCACCGCAATTCATAGTCGAGTGGATTCAGTTCATACCAGTTGTGACGCGTACACACGGGGCACTGAATCTTGGTTCCCAACCTGCAGGCATTTGCCGACAGTAATCCATCAAGAAATCGCTCGGCGTCATAGTGGAGTCCATCGGACTTTATGACACGTTTTAGCTTCTCCAAGACAGCCTGACGAGGCATACCAGCCTCATTCTCTAACCCTCCGAGTAGCTCAATGACACCTTTGTGGGCGAGCTTCGAAATACCATACGTGCCACCAAGTTGCTTGAACAGTTGTTTTGCGATGCGTCCTGGGCCAGACAGAGATACCTTCCACCCCCGCTCTCTAAACCACTCTGTCATGACTGCCTCAGCAAGGGGTAGTTCAAGGAATATCATGTCTCTGGGGTTGTGTGCCAGAAAGACAGGCCCGAACCTCGAAAATCGCCAATTGAAGTAGCCTACACGACCTATCGCTGAAGATAGTCCGCGACTTCCCTCTGGGAGGACCTCGGCCATCGCCTCTTTTGAGCCATAGAATCGGAAGCTAAATTCGTTGGCAAATTTGGGCTTGCCGGAGTACCCGTGAAAGATGTCAAATTTAGGATCTTGAGATCGCAACTCCAATCTCTCCTCGCCCTCAGATATTCGCCTCTCCTGTTCATACTCAAAGGGAAACACGATCCCCTCACCAAGGGCGCTCTCACGCGCCCAGGCATCCCACAGTCGTGGGTACCACCACCTCAGTAAATAACGGGGGTGCGCCTGAGGTTCGTTTTTAGGGATATCCAAAGACTCACAGAACCTTTTGACTACATCCTCTTTGAGCGACCGGGACCTCTGAACAGTCGTGTGGTAGAACATCTTTGGATTGTTCCTGTAAGGGCGATAATTCTTCTCTATAAAGTCATGCGCAAAGTTTTTTATGCCTTCTGTTTGAGCGATCTGGATTGGGATTGGTATCACATAGAAACCTGCAGCGCGCAAATTCCAATAATCAATGATGTCTTGGGTGCTTGTTGCGTCGCACACGAACAGATTCGGATCACCTTGAGGTTGTTCATCCAACGCCCACGAAGTTAATCTCCTGGGGAAAAAGTTGGGTGATTGCAGTACGCCTAGCAACTGATTTATAGTGATAGAACTCGTTGATATGCCTGTAACATTGAGGAAGTGCTTATCTACAATGTGTTGAGCTTCTTTCAGAAGCACTCCAAACACACTTGCCAGAAATAGTCTATAGGCACGTGGGAATTTTGGGAAAATAACCTGAAGGTCGTCGTTTCTCCTATACTTGAGTTCTTTCTCTATGAAGTCATTCAAAAGTTGGATAAGACCGATACCATATTGTGGAGCTGCAGTATCCTTTAATCCACCAATTAATTCATCGGTTTTGACGATATCCCGATTGCCGACTTTAAAGGTTCGATTTGCGCAAATACCAACCGGCACCACAATATCAGGGTCGAATCCGGTTAGGTATCCTTCAACAATGTCCGAAGGCAGGGGCAGATGCCGAACACGATGAGATTCCCATTTGGCCGGAGTACGGCGGTAAGCAGGAATTATCGGGTTGTAACTTCCTCCCCAAAGGAAGGTACTCAACTCAATCGCATGATAAAGTCCTGCACGATCTGCAGGGTCAACCAAGAACCCTATCCGCAATGGGCGTACTCTAATGCTGATTGTTCCTGACGCCATATTTATCAGGCCATCTTATGTATGGGTTACCGATATTACAGCTACTATTGAAATCCCACGGCATTTTTTTGAGGAATAAACCTAAGGTCCACAATTAGCTTAACCGACCGGCTTTGCAGTCTATCGCGTTAATGCAGAACTGAGCGGCACGGAGCTTATTGCGTGTCCACTTCAGTACTTGGTTCGACAATTCTGATGGTGGTGGGGCGGGGGGATTCGAACCCCCTACGCTCACTCCCATATTTCAAATAGCATCCTCGGCACCTGTAGGGCACTCTCCCCTCTGAAGTTGGAAACATGCCGTCCAAATCGGCCACCCCAGGAGCGTTGTCCCCACCGTCAGAATGATTGCCTTTGCAATAGTTTTTATCATGTTGTTCTCCTTGGTTAACATCAAAATAGAGGTGCCAGTAAGAGCCAGAAGAGCGCCGACTGAAGCACGGATCTGAACAAAGATGAACCAATTCGTTGACATGATTCCAACCAAGAAAGTTACCTGCAAGGTGCCCAAAATGCTTACGTATGGGCCATTCCGTTCATGATCTCACCCTATAGACTGCCATTTCCCGAATCCGATCCACAAAGCGAAGCGATGATCAATGTGAAAACCACACACCAGGCGAACATGATACGATTATCTTAAAATGGCGTCAATCAAGATGTCTGGGCATGTCTCATAAGCCGCACGATTTTTGTTATGGTAACGGGATTCATGAGATACTCTCCGGGGAAACGAAATCTGTCCGGGCATTGGGGACGGGCCGAAAGCGCCGGGATAAACCGGCATAGAGTAGGGGATGAAAGAGCCCTACATAAAAGAAAAAATTGGGGTCAAACCTACACTCTTCACACCCCAAGTTCCAACTCAACCATTTCAACAGGCTTGGCACAGGTTACATCGGTTTGATCTCTTCCGCAACCCGACTGTTCTGCCCGACTTTGTCCAGAGTGTAGGTGTGGCCAGATTCTTCTCACGTTTCATCCACCAACAGACCCCTTTTCAGCATCCTACTATATCAGGCTTACCAAGTAGTCAGAAAGCATGTCATCCTGATGTGAGAAATCCAAATAGGCACATTCGAAGAAGTTCTGCAGTCCCTGCATAACTTCGCGCAGGTTGGCAAGATCGATGCCCCTGTCGCCAAAAACAAATGGTGCACCATCAAAATTTGTAGGGAATCGAAATCCGTCTGACTTTTTATCAGCCCGATCCATCTCGTGGACCAATCTCTGAGATTCGCTTAGACCAATCGAGCCGCTTCTCTCCCGCTCGTTGATGATCCACATAAATCTTTCCCATAGAATACTGAGTTCATGGGTATTCTTCGGCCTCCACTCTTTTCCCTGACCGAATTCCTCGATCAAACGCTTTAAAAAAAGTTCGATGGACTGTCTGTAGCAGAAGAGCGCAGCATATATGACATTGGGTCGGTCGACGACATCATTGGCTGCCTGATCAATGAGAATATCACCGGCGCGCTTATAGCCCTTGGGCATGCGATAAAAGCGTTCACCTGGGTCAGCGACGACATGGGCGTCATATGCCCATTCTGACTCCATAAATAGGCGGTCTCCTTCCTTCGGCCAACGTGCTTCGAAATCTTCTGTGTCTGGTATGTCATCGCTCATTGTTTCGTCCGACTGATAGAGCCTAGTTTTAAGGCCGGTGGGTGGATAACCACCAATATCTCTTCATAATTTGCCCAAAGTCAAGTGTGCAGCCACTCTGAACCGCTCCGGGGCATACCAAATGTGGCGGACATCGCTTCGGATTCGACGGCAACCCCTGGTTATCGCTTCCCTGGTCGTCGTCGGGGTCGGACCCAATGCTGCTAAATTAAGAGAAACTCCAGTCCTTTCGCATCCTTACGAGTTTCAGGCTGGAGCAGCGGTGATGGCT
>PLSV01000177.1 GCA_003165235.1 Syntrophobacteraceae bacterium | reverse complement strand
GGTGCATTCAATTTGCAAGTGCACCACGTGAATTTATTGATGATTCAAATTTATATCCAACTCCATAGACAGAGTGAATGAGTTCTTCATCCGGCGACACGGCGGCTATTTTTTTGCGGAGTTTTTTTATATGGCTGTCAATGGTCCGGTCGTTGACCACCCGTTCGTCCGGATAAATCATGTCAATTAATTGCGAACGTGAGTAGATGCGACCGGGCGAGGCACAAAGAAATTGCAGGAGATTGAATTCTACAACCGTCAAGTCGAGATCATAGCCGGACAGGGACGCTCGATAACGTTGCGCATCTAGCTCCAGCCCGGTCGATATGGAGCGGCTAGCTACCCGGCGTAAAACTGTATTGACCCTAGCCACGACTTCACGTGGACTGAATGGTTTGCAGATATAGTCGTCAGCCCCGAGTTCCAACCCGAGGATGCGATCAATTTCTTCGATACGAGCAGTAATCATGATGATAGGCACCATGGAGAAGGAGCGAATATCCTTGCAGATCTCCAAGCCATCACGTTTCGGCACCATCAGGTCAAGCAGTACCATATCCGGTGCATGCGTTCTGATCCAAGGCACAACCTTCTCCCCATCCGCCTGGCACACAACAGTATAACCCGCCTGTTTCAGGTAATCGGCCAGCAGTTGAGCGAGCTTTTCCTCGTCTTCCACAATCAGTATCGAACCGTTCAAGATACCGTTCCTTTCAATGGCAATGTTACCAGCAGCCACAAACCTCCCAATGGCGACTGTTTAGCCTGGATACTCCCATGGTGAGCTTCTACGATGTTTTTACAAATGGCCAGCCCCAGGCCGGCGCCGCCGGTCGCCCGATTGCGCGATGTTTCGACCCGGTACAACCGGTCAAAGAGACGTTCAACTGATTCCGGCGGTACACCAGGCGCACTGTCCTGAAAACTGATCTGGACATCAGTGGTTGTGTAATCCAGATGAACAATCAAAGTCCCTTGAGGATCCGTGTATTTAAGCGAGTTTTCTAAAATGTTGTGAAACAATTGGCGTAGTCTTTCCCCATCGGCAAAAAGCGGTGAGAATTTACCTTTTGGAAGTTCACAGTGCAATTCGATGTTGTGTGCAGTGAATTCGGGCCGGAACAATTCAACGGTTTGGTTGATTATCATGGCACAATCCAGTTCTGCTTTCCGATACGTCAGGCCGCCAAGGTCGAAGAGAGAGAGCTGGTATAGGTCCTCAACCAGCCTTCCCAGGCGAAGTGTTTCACTGTGCAGAGAAGAAATAGCTTCGGAAGTTGGCTGGCGGATGCCGTCCTGAATGGCCTCTATTTCGCCACGAAGAACTGCCAGTGGCGTGCGCAACTCATGCGATATATCAGCAACCCAATGTCGGCGGGTATGCTCGTTTTTCTCCAGTGTGATGGCGAGCTCGTTGAAGTTACGGGCAAGCCGGCCGAGTTCATCGACCGAGACGACCGGGACGCGGGTATCGAATTTTCCCGCGGACAAATAGTTGGTCGCGGTTGCCAACTCCTTGATGGGCTTTACGAGACGATTGGCCAACGGTAGTGACATGCCGGTAGCCAGCAGCACTACCATTCCTGTAACCATGGAGAGAGCAAGTTTCTGCTCATTCAAAAAACGGATCTGATGTTTATCGGAAAAATGCCGGCGCGGCTGAACTCCCAGATACCCTACTATCTGGTTGTGGTAACGAAGTTCTTTGAGATTGTCATGGTCGGAAATGCCGGTTGGCCCCAAAACAGCCCTTTTCCCCGCATCGAGCAGGTAAAAACGTCCACCAAATTCGGGTGGCGGCGGTGGAGGATACATTGGTCCGACATCACGGCCTTCCGGCCTTTTTGGCGGATATTCATGCCATGGTGGTCCTGGCGGCTTGCGGTCCAGTGGTCCTGGTCCACCTGGAAAGAAGGAACCGGCAATAAGGCGCTGCCACTGTGTCGAGTCCTTCTTCAGAAAATCCCAGCTTCCTTGGCCTGAGTAGCCTTGTTCCAGTTGTTCCACCAGGTGGGCGATCTGCGTCTGTTCCTGGCTGCTCACATAACGGCGAAACCCATATTCGATGTTCCATTGCGTGATCAGAAACATGCACACCACAGCCGAACCAGCAGCGGCAAGCATTGCAAGAAAAATACGATGGGTGATGCTTATTCTCATAGGGCATTTTCTCGTTCCGGCTACTGTCCGGCTACTATCCGCCATGACTGTTTATTACTACCACAAACAGCCTTCAGACAACTACATTCTGTGAGTATTTAATATTTTCTTATTTTTTCCATATTTCTTCCTCAATTAAAGTGTATGGAAATAACATAGGAATCCTTGCAAGATCGATAGAGGGGGTGAAAGGTTATCTTCATTGCCAAGTAATATTCCAGATGGAAAGGAGGGCTGACAAGGTCTGTATATGAGGCAAGAATACAAACTGGTGATGAAGTATGGCGTGGAGAACCTATGATTGAAAAACCTGATAAACAACGAAGCGATAGCAGGGTCGAGCTCCTGACAAAGTGTCAATTGGAGATAAAGGGCAAAAAATATGATTGCCTGGTCGATAATATCTCCACGACGGGCGCCTCTGTTAAAATGGCGACCATTGACCTGGAACACATCCAGGTTGGCGACACGGGCAAGCTGGATGTGTTATTGTTATCCCCTGTCACCTATCATTGCTGGGTTGTCAGAATAAGCTCCGACCAAATCGGTGTGAATTTTATTTGAGTAAGTAAAGAG
>PLSV01000247.1:5884-20282 GCA_003165235.1 Syntrophobacteraceae bacterium | reverse complement strand
TCTCAAAGTCGTTGACACATTCCGATCTCACCGATGCTGGCTGAAGTGTTTCTCATTTCAAGCGGATCAAAGATTCGTTCTTTAAGGAAATCAAGAAACTTCTTGCCTGAGACTTTTTCGACAATAATTTCAGCGAGCGTAAAGCCGTCATTGCAATAAATGGACATGCCTCCCGGATCGTGTTTCAAATTTGCGTCCTTCAAAGTCTCAAGCAGAATTTCATGCGGGTCGCCGCCGGATTTGTAGGCAGGGAAAAATGTGGTTCCGGGCAGACCTGATGAATGATTGAAAAGCATTCGAACAGTAATCTCCTTGTAGCGTTTGTCCTTCATCTTGAATTCAGGGATGTATTTTGCAACGCTTCCGTCCAGTGCGACCTTCCCTTCATCAACCAGCATCAGGATGGCGGCTGCAACGAACATTTTGCTCGTAGATCCGATATTAAAGCGCGTATTTTTGTCTACGGGCCGGTTCTCCGAGCGGTTTGCGACGCCAATGCCTTCCGAGTAAGCAATTTTGCCCCGATCCATTATAGCGATGGAAGCCCCGCTTCCTTTTCCTGAAGTGATCGCTTTCCAGATTGTTTCACGGGCTGTGCATATCGCGTTTTTATAATTGGCCTTGCCATTACTTTCCGCGGCTTGGAGTTCACCGTTCGCCAGGATCAAAATACTCACGCAGGCAATCAACAAAGCTGAATTTAACCTCTTGAACATGATCTCGATTCCTCCCATTAAATCTGCTCGGGTTAAAAAAACTCTTCCAATAATAGAGATGACATTACGATAAATCGGATTACCTGTGGTATTTCTCCAACAGAATAAGGTGGGGTTCACAGGACGCTTACGCTCAGGATAGTTCCTGTGCTCCGCCTTGAATGCAGCTTTGTCTTCGAAGCCTCTACTACTATTTTAGAATGATTTTCGAATTTGCCACGTGGATTGTATGATAATGCGCGTTTGCGCCTGGATGTATCTTTTCAAAAACTACGCGGTCAAAAACTGGGCGGCCTTTGCGGAAGTCTTTGGCATGCGGCTCGGGGCCGGGAAATATGAGCCGGGCGCAAGCAAAACCGACAAGGACGCGCTGAGAGACTTAGCGGACTGTCATCTCACAAAAGCTTGACCAAAATCAGAAATATGTATATACATGGATTGACCGATTTGCGATACTAAGGGCTTGTCCGTAAATAAGCCTCTTAGGGATCGCGCCGGGATTTGAGATTGATTTGGTCGCGAGGATTGAGCAAAACCGCAGGCGTAGTTGGGCTACGTCGAGGATTTTGCGATTGAGGAGCGGCCAAAGCAGACCAAATGCCGGATGCGAGCGCAAAGGATTTATTTACTGACAAGCCCTAAAAACCAGAGGATTTCGCTGTGACAACTTCGCCATACCCATGCTTATGTGCGCTGATCAGGAAGGCTGGGCGCATTGTCACCCGAAATTATGACAATTATTTGAAATTCTGCGGACTCAAGGTAACCCAATTAAGTATGTTGGCCAAGATCGCCAAGAACCCAGCCATCACGGTGTCAGAGCTGGCGGAATCACTGCGCATGGACCAAACCACCGTGAGCAGGAACCTGCGGGTTCTTGAAAAATCAGGCTTTATTCACCTCGAAGATGACATGACGGACCAGAGGGTCAAGAGAATTCAGATTGCCGATTTGGGTGCGTCAAAAATGAATCAAGCTATACCTTTGTGGGAGAAAGCCCAGTTGGATATGGAACGGGTTTTGGGCAGAGAAAGCATCGAGGAGATGATGAAAACCCTCAACAAATTAACTAATTAGAGTGGTTTTTTTGTTCCGCTTAATATGCATATACATGTTTTATTTCACGTGGGAGGAGACCGATGTCAATTACCAGGGATATTAAGGATTTTGCGTTGGACATTGGCTACAGCAAAATCGGCATTACACCTGCCGATAGTTTTCAGGATCATATCGACGAAGTGCAATCGCGCGGCGAGATCTACGATTATTATCTCGCAGACCCTCGACAACTGCTGCAGGGGGCGCAACCGAAAAAGATAATGCCCTCAGCACGATCGATAATTTCACTCGCCTGGGATTATGCACAGAAAGCCTTCCCCGAACCACTGCTGGGAAAGGTCGGAAGAATTTACCAGGCCAGATGCTACAATGCTCCACCAGATCGCATCAATGGAGCGCGCCTTCCGCTCATGATGGATTTTCTCGCCAAAATGGGATGCGAAATCGGAAAAGGGATATTTGTTCCGGAAAGACGAGCTGGCGCCAGAGCGGGTGTGACCACATTCGGCAAGAATAATTTTGCATACACGGGAAAGAGCGGCTCATTTATCCTTCTCAGCTCTATAGTTCTGGACAAAGAGCTTGAGTATGACGCTCCGACATACAGTGTAAAGTGCCCCAGGGACTGCACAGCCTGCATGGATGCCTGCCCAACGAAAGCGATCTACGAACCGCTGAAGCTTAATCCACGGCGCTGCCTTGCGTTCAATGCCTTCTCGACTCAGGATGAACGCCCTCTTGTAACGAGTTATATCCCGCCGGAAATCAGAGAAAAGATGGGAACGCGAGTCCATGGGTGCGATGTCTGCCAGGAGGCTTGCCCACGCAATTCAGCAAAACTGAAAGAAAAGTATCCGGAGGACCCGTTCCTCGTCAACCTGGCCGAAGAGTTCAGCCTCACAAAGATGCTTGAAATGCCCGATCAGTTCTACGAAAGAACAATCCGTCCCATTATGTACAATTATATTCAGGATAAAAAGTACTTACGTAGAAATGCCGCCATTGCATTGGGAAATACGGGTGACCCAGATCATGTTCCGGTGCTTGCTCTTGCGATGGAGGACCCGGAGGAATTGGTTCGAGGATATTCGGCCTGGGCGCTTGGAAGGATAGGAGGCCCAAGAGCAAGGAGCATCTTGGAATCGGGCCTGAAGAGAGAACATTCGAGTCCCGTTATAGATGAAATAAAAGCGGCGCTCGCCGATTCTGCTGGCTCCTGATGACATGGTTTCATTAGGCGCGTGTAAAACCAAGAAAACAATCTTCGGAGTAAAAAAATGAGTGAACGATTTCTAGAAGACTTCACGGTGGGCCAGACCTTCGGCTCGGGACGCCTTCGGGTTGATGCGGAAGCAATCAAGCGCTTCGCCGCCGAATTTGATCCTCAGCCTTTTCACCTCGACGAGCAAGCCGCACGCGGAACAATATTCGGCGGCTTGGCGGCCAGCGGTTGGCATACGACGGCGCTCACCATGCGACTTCTGGTTGAGAGCGAGTTCAAGCCTGCAGGCGGTGTCGTCGGTGCAAGCTTTGATGAGTTGCGTTGGCCCCAAGCGCTGCGACCCGGAGACGAGTTGCATGTCGAGACCGAAATCCTCGAAATAAAGCCATCGAAGTCCCGGCCGGAACTTGGATTCATCAAAGTCAAGGTAACCACTTTGAATCAGGCGGAGGAAGCAATCCAGATCTATATCGGCAACCTTGTGGCGCTACGCAGATCACACGTGTGACGGCAGGCCCTTCTTTTAGAGACTTGTCGGGACGCCCTCTACATTTTACATTTGCTCATGTTGAGCGAACATGTAAAGAGAATCATGTATAGGGATCGCTCTGGAATATAAAGTTGAAAGGGCGACCCCAAGGCGCCCACAACGTGCAGTCCCCAAGGCGCACGGCCATAAAACAGCAGTTTTCGCAAAGACCAATGAATATCTGAGGCAATCAGTCTATGAGCACGATCAGGCGGGAGATCATGGCCCTATTATCTGAGGGGGAGCATGGGGCAAAGAGCATCTCCAAAATCATTCGCATTAGCGAAAAGGAGGTTTACGAACACCTCTATCACATTGGCCGTTCACTCAAATCACAGAAAATGAGGCTCAAAATAATCCCGGCTCTCTGCCTGGAATGTGGTTTCAAATTCGAGGGCCGAAGCCGTTTCACGTCGCCGGGAAAATGTCCCAAATGCAAAGGAGAACACATTCAGGACCCCGCGTATAGCATTGAATGCTCTTAGCTCTTAGCTTTAAGCTTGTTAAAATAATATTTTTTGTGTCGGCAACGTTTTTATTGAGAAAACGAACGGATTCGCAGACAATAATAGAAGCCAAAAGAGTCTCATTATGCAGTATTCCGGAAAGAGGTGATCTGGGGGTGAGCATGCAGGAGCGCGTAAAGAAGGCTAACAAGACTTATTGTGATGGGCATGAGCAGGAAGGTGTTAAGGTTTGCAGTTGGGAAAAAATGCCAGGTTGGCAAAAATTCCTCAAGGGCGAAATAACCGAGACTCAGCTTTCTGACGAGGCCAAAGAGGAACTGGCCGAACTGGATCAGGCTTTCGGCAAATACCTGCGCAATGAGGAGGACAAAGATCTCCCGGAGCCGGCGAAAGACGGTCCTCTGGATGAAAAAGTGAGGATTGCCAGCAAGATTTACAGGAAGGCGTGTGTTGATTCCGGTAAGAACTTGTGCTTTTTTAAGAACTTCTCTACCTGGCAGCAGTTCGTGCACGGAGAAATCGAAGAAAGCGAGTTCTACGAAAGGGCCCGTGAAGAAATCCGCAAAATCGCGGCCGCAGGAAAAATCGATAATTGAGGAAGCGATAAGAGGGGAGAAAAAAAGCGAAGGGAAAAGATCGACAAAGAGCCTCCCCCTCTTCGCTCTTCTTCCTCCCCATTTGTCATGTTCACGCGGCGCATTTTTGAACGGACGCTGCTTTTGCGTAATGCGCCATTCCAGTTACATCGATCGCCACTATCGGTTCATCTTCGATCCGGAGAATACTGCCGGAATGTACCACCCCGAATTCGTCTGCGCTTCCATTACTTCAAAATAAGAAACACCTCGAACCTGAATCAGTAATACGTCAGAGCCTCATTCGGAGCTCAGCAAAACCGTCACCCCCGTGACATCCGGGGTCCAGCAGACCTTGAAAGAGCTGGATTCCGACCCCAGGGCTAGATACTTTCGGGGCAGGCTTCGCCGGAATGACGTTGAAGGGCTTTTGCAAGAGGTTCGTCAGAGTGTGCTTTTGGTTTGACAACACTTTTTGCCTGTCTATACTGAACTTGGCGAAGCATTTAGTTGAATCCAAACGAATACTTTTCGCAAACAGGACGATCGGCCGAAGCGGGCGGCAACACGTTATCCGCTTGCGTAACGTTGGATTATTTTGCATCGAAGTCGCACCAATAGAGGAGGCGCATTTTTTAATCCAGGAGCACCGGGGTTTTATAAAAAAATCGCGCTCGAACCTTGGGACTGAGATCGGGTGTGGGCGCGAACGCCGGAGGTCAGATTGCGGATGAGGGATGTCGAAGTTCGAAACTAACAGTTCATGAGGGGAGGACGTTCGATGGGAAATGGGAAGGACTCGGACTCGAAAATCCAAAAGGAAACGGCCCTTGAGAGGTTCGGCCTGAGCCTTGCGGCCTGGAGCGAGAAATGGTTTCCGGACGCATGGGTATTCGCGCTGCTCGGGATCGTCTTTGTGTTCGTTTTCGGGATGATCATTGGAGAAAAGCCGCAGGCCCTTGCCCTGGCCGGCGGCAAACAGTTCTGGGTGCTGATACCATTTACAATGCAGATGGCGATGATAATCATCGGGGGCTATGTGGTTGCTTCGACTCCGGCCGTATATTGGATCATCCGCAAAGTCGCCCTGATCCCGAAGAACGGAAAGACGGCCATTGCCTGGATTGCTTTTTTCTCTATGGTGACGTCCCTGATATCCTGGGGGCTCAGTCTTATTTTTAGTGGTCTTTTGGTCCGTGAGATGACGCGCCGGCTCGACGATATGGACTACCGGGCGGCCGGCGCCGCTGCCTACCTGGGGCTGGGCGCAGTATGGGCCATGGGGCTTTCCTCATCAGCCGCACTGATGATGGCCACCAAGAGCGCCATTCCACCCAAGCTGTTTGAAATCAGCGGCCTTATTCCTCTAACCCAGACACTGTTCATCTGGCCGATTTTCTTCACCATAGTGGCGCTGCTCGTTGTGTCGATTCTGATCGCCTACTTTTCGGCGCCTAAACCCGGTCGCGCTAAGAATGCGAAGGTTTTCGGCCTTTCCTTCGAGGAGCTCGATGTAACTGTCGAACCAAGACAGAAGCCGGGTGAATGGCTCGAATACAGCCCCCTTCTGATCATCATCGTTGGGGGCATGCTTGTCTACTACTTGATAGACCTGTTCCGGACTTCACCTACAGGGGCTCTGGCGGCGCTCGATCTGAATACTTATAACCTGATTTTTATCACGGTCGGCATGATCCTGCACTGGCGGCCGAAAAGGTTTCTCAACGCTGTGGCCCAGTCGGTGCCTGCCACAGGCGGCGTATTGATTCAATTCCCTTTCTATGCGGTTATCTTCGGGATGATAATCGGCACCGGCATAAATGGATGGCTGACCGATCTGTTCTACAAAATAACTACGCAGGGCACTTACCCGCTTCTCGTGGCCGCGTACTCGGCCGTGCTGGGGGTGCTGATTCCCTCGGGCGGATCGAAATGGGTCGTAGAGGCCCCCTATATTCTTCAGGCCGCCAATATGCACCACGTAAACCTTGGATGGGTCACCGACATATATAATGCGTCCGAGGCGCTGCCCAACCTGTTGAATCCCTTCTGGATGCTGCCGCTGCTGGGCCTGCTGCACGTAAAGGCGAGGGACCTCGTCGGCTATTCGGTTCTGCAGTTGTTAGTTCACATTCCGCTCGTTTTCTTTTTGTGCTGGCTGTTTGCCCAACTCATACCCTATGTCCCTCCGTTGAAATAGCAACATTATGTATTTCGCATAATCCGCAGGGTGGGCAAAAACGGAACCTCGCCCACCCTGCAGGAAAGGAAAACCCTCATGCCGGCGCACAAGCACACCATCGTGGAGGAATATAATGGAATGGTAGCCTTCGGGCTTTCAAGAGAAGTGGATGAAAAATCGCTGATGTACTACCTCCAGAAATTTTCCGATGATGACCTGCTGAAGGTCCTGACGCCCCGTCTTTCGGATGATGAAATAGACCGCTTGTTCGTCCTGATTTCGGAACTCATGCGAAACCACCTGAGCGACAGCGAGTATCACAGGTTATTTCTCAAGGACAAACACGACTAGAGCGACTCATACGAAGTTGCGTTCAAGTGAGTACCCAAAAAAGCTGAAAAGCTCGGAGAGCTTTGCCCCCCGAACCCTCACTNNTCAACTTGAGCGCAACCTAGTATCACCACAGTTCCTTATGTCCCGCCGGGACATGAGGAACTCCTACAAAAAGGCCTGATGGGTTGCGCTTCGCTCCACCCATCCTACCGGGTCTGTTCATGGTTTCGGGCAGCCCACAGGGACGTGAAACGCTATGGTGAACGTTTACGGGATTGAAGAACGGGAAAGATCGTTCAGAGCGCATGTTGCAGGGCTGCGATCAACCTGTCGTTTTGATCTTCCATGCGCACCGCCACCCGAAAATACCAGTCGTCAAGCCCTTCGAAAGACCCGCAGTCACGGATGAGAATACGATCGCGTTCGAAAATATCCCATTTCAGGCGGGAGGCCGGCGGAAGGCTGCGGTCCATCCGGACAAGCAGGTAATTGGCCTGGGCCGGAAAAACTTTAAGGCCGGAAATAGCTGAAAGCCCCGCTGCAAGCCTTTGGCGTTGTTTTGCAACAAGGTCCAGGGTCTTGCGCCTGTAATCGTCCTGCGAAAAGCAATAGGCGCCTGCAGCTTGGGCCAGGGTGTTCACCGACCAGGGTGGAAGATGGCGCCTCACCTGCGCGGCAACCTGCGGCGGGGCGAGCAGGTAGCCGATCCGCAGGCCGGGAGATCCGTAGAACTTGGTGAAAGATCTTATGATCGCGAGGTTTGGAGACCGGTCCAGGAAACGCTTCAGGGAAGCCTGCTCGCAAAAATCGATGAAAACCTCGTCAATTAGAAGGAAGGGGCGCCCGGATTTTCTGCTGTTTTCGGCAACCCAGTTGATTGTCTCGGCGGCAAGGAGTGCGCCGGAGGGGCTCGCAGGGTGCGTGAGCAAAACGGCCTCAAAAGAATCCTTTTGGAGTGCGGCTTCCAATTGTTCGACCAGGGGCTGAAAGTGATCTTCCGGGGCCGTAAACATTTTTTGCAGGCGCGTTCCCTGAAGCTCGAAAGCTTTGGCGTATTCACCGAAAGTTGGCGCTGCCACAAGCGCCTTGCTTACGCCAAGCGCGCGTGGCAGCCAATAGATCAGTTCAGTCGAGCCGTTCCCCACGGCAATGCATTCAGGGTCGATATCGTGGAATTTTGAAATGGCCTCGATCAAGAGTTTATTATGTATGTCGGGGTAGCTTGCGAGACGGTGAAAGCAGCCGGAAAGAATATGGGCCAGGCCGGGAGGAGGACCGAGAGGGTTTATGCTGGCGCTGAAATCCAGGATGTCATCGGGAGAGCATCCGGCGCGCGCCGAAAGCTCGTAGATATTTCCGCCGTGAACGACATTCATGCTTGAAGCCTTTCATTACATTGAGATAACGAACCTGATGCAAACGGCCATAAAGAAAGCCAGCCCGGAGCTTAAATACATAAGACGGATCATCCGGCCGTATGTTTGCAGTGTTATGCGATTAATCGGGTCACCGAGCAGGGGTTTTTCGACAAGCTGCCCAAAATAGAAGCCACCGCCCCCGAGCTGGACCCCAAGCGCCCCTGCCGCTGCGGCTTCCGGATACCCTGCATTGGGGCTTTTCATCTTTGGCGCATCCCTCATCATGATGTTTGCGGCAGCCCGCCAGTCCATGCCCATGCAGGCCGAGGCGCCCACAAGCAGCCATCCGCTGATCCTTGCCGGGACCCAGTTTGCGAGGTCGTCGGCCCGCGCTGCAAAAGAGCCGAAGTAGCGGTAGCGCTTGTTTTTATACCCCAGCATGGAGTCCATGGTGTTTACAGCTTTGTATACGAGAGCCCCAACCGGTCCGAAGAACCCAAGGTAAAGAAGAGGCGCCACTATTGCGTCTGAGATGTTTTCAGAAACTGTTTCCACCAGGGCGCGCAGGATGGCGTCCCTGTCGAGCTGCGAAGTTTCGCGGCTCACGATGAATGACAGGCGCGCGCGGGCCAGGCCGAGGTCGCCTGCCCGCAACGCTTCGGCGACATGGGATGATTCCTTGTGGAGACTGCGGGTGGCAAGAGTGGAGTATGCAAGCCATATCATAGCGAGATTGCCGAAAATCGAGCCTGCGAGGCAGGCTATTGCGATAAACGCCTTTGCCGCGCACAGGACGACTGCAATCACGATGACCCAGAGAGCGAATCCCAAAATGCGCATTAGAAAGGGGGAGGCCGACTCCGCATAGAGCACGTTTTCGGTCCTGGCAATAAGCCGGCCGATCCAGCGGACCGGGTGAGGCAGCCAGTGAGGATCGCCTGCCGCAAGGTCGAGAAAGTAAGCCGAAACAAGATGCCAGGGGAGAAAGGCCATTTCACTCCGAATCACGGCTTGAGAAGGATATCGAGAATCCGGGCCACATCGACGTGCTTGCTCACAAGTTCGGCAAGCTTGTCGTACTGCTCGTCTTTCCAGAGCCTGAAAGAAAAAGAATCCGAAACCGGGGCCACAATCTTGCCGGACCTTCTTCCGACATCTTCGAGGAACATGTTCCGGAACCCGTCGTTGTCGAAGATGCCGTGAATGTATGTGCCCCATGCTCTTCCGTCGGGCTGTGCGAGCCCATCCTCCATGTCGACGGCCTTGCCCTCCCGCCGCACGATTCTAAAGAGCGCTTTCGCCTCCCCGCTCGATACGCTCCGGCCCATGTGGATTTCATATCCTGAAAGCATCTGCCTGGGCATTGGAAAGGGAAGCGATTCGGAGATGACGCTGGCTTCGACCTGCGAAGTTATTTTTTCGGGATACATTTCGGTTTCCATATCCAGCAGACCCAAACCGGGGATGGACTCCAGCGAGCTTTCAATTCCGAGCGGGTCGCGCACCATCGTGCCCATCATCTGGTATCCGCCGCAGAGCCCGACTACGGCGCCCCCCGATTTATGGAAGGCGGACAGCGCATCGGCCATGCCGTCTTTGCGCATTGCCGCAAGGTCTTCAATAGTGTTCTTGCTTCCTGGGATGATCACCGCGTCGAATCCGAAAATTTGAGCCGGCCTGTCGAAATAGACCAGATCGACCCTCGGGTCCCGCTCGAAGGGGTCGAAATCCGTGTAGTTGGAAATGAACGGCAGACGGACGATGCCGATGCGAACTGCGCCGGGAGCGGTTTTTGTATGCGCTTCGCCCATCCGCCGCCCGAGCGCCACGGAGTCTTCTTCGGGCAGTGAGATGTTATCGAAGTAAGGCACAACCCCGAATACCGGCACACCGGAGCGCGATTGCAGTATTTGAACCCCGTCTTCAAACAGGCGCGGGTCTCCCCTGAGTTTGTTCACGATAAACCCGATAATCCGGTCCCGCTCCCCGTTTTCCAGCAGTGAGAAGCTTCCGAGCAGCGCCGCAAAGATTCCTCCCCGGTCGATGTCTCCCACCAGGATGCATTTGGCGCCGGCCATTTCGGCCATAGCCATATTCACCAGGTCGTGTTCCTTAAGATTGAGCTCGACAGCACTCCCGGCCCCTTCCATGACTATCAGGTCGTTTTGGGCGCAAAGCCTTTCAAATGCGCCCCGGACTATGGGGACAAGTTCTTTTTTGTATTCGTAATAGTCCTTTGCAGAAAAATTCCCGATCGCACGTCCGAGCACGATCACCTGGGAGCCCATTTGCGAAGTGGGCTTAAGAAGTACGGGGTTCATGTCCACATGAGGCTCGAGTCCCGCTGCTTCGGCCTGGACAACCTGGGCGCGCCCCATTTCCCCGCCCTGCGGAGTGATGAAGGAGTTCAGGGCCATGTTTTGCGCCTTGAAGGGCGCCACGCGATATCCCTTGTTTTTGAAAATGCGGCAGAAAGCTGCGGCCAGGACACTTTTGCCTACATCGGAGCCGGTCCCAAGAAACATGAGTGACTTTGCGCTGGACATTCTAAATCGGTTTACCTTCCCTTTCCCCACTCGGCGCAGTGGCTGACGAATTGGCCGGCGGCCTCGGGGGCGCTGCCCCAGTGCAGGTGGATATAGCTTGCAAGCACAGAACCTGCCTGGTAGCCCTCGGGACGGGGGGCTTCGTGTTTGCGCCTGCGCAGGTCGTAAGCGAACTCAAGTTTTGAGTTTTCGGAGTAGTGGACCTCATCACACGCTGCTTCCCGCTTCCCGCTTCCTGCTTCAGGCTCCTGTCCGACTATTTCGGAGTAGTGGAATTCATGCCCCCGGATAACCCTGCCGGGACCGCCAAGAAGACATTGCCGCCGCAGGACGACTTCCGTGTATCCAAGCGCCTTGCGCCTGGGCAGCATTCTGGTCCCGAATGGCAGTATCCCGGCCATATTGTACTTTTCCCCTTCAATGGTGTCTATAAAACGGCCAAGGGTCATCAAGCCGCCGCATTCGGCATAGATCGGCATCCCCAGCCCGGCGCGCTCGCGAAGAGAATGAAGAAAACGGGCATTCCCGGATATGGCCTTCGCAAAAAGCTCCGGGTATCCACCGCCCAGATATGCTCCCGAGCATGTCTCCGGCAGAGTCTCGC
Organism: Syntrophobacteraceae bacterium; assembly: GCA_003165235.1. GTDB lineage: Bacteria > Desulfobacterota > Syntrophobacteria > Syntrophobacterales > Syntrophobacteraceae > SbD1. The sequence goes on along the minus strand of PLSV01000247.1, from coordinate 8,691 downwards.
CGCACACCGGAGAAAAAAAGCGAAGCCGCGCCCCGGCCTTCTCCAAAAGCTCCAGGTTATCGGGATAATAGAAGCAGAAAGCTGCGTCGCGCGCTACCGCGATCTCAGGCGGCAAGGCGCCCCAGCCGGTTTCGGCAGCCCCCCTGCCCGCCCAACCTTCGGCGGCGCCTGGAAGGCCGGCCGCGAGATCCGAAGTCGGAGGGCGAAGCCCCGTTTGCATGGAATATCGGGTCTTTTGCAGGAGCAGGTCAATGTCGAGGCTCTTTTCCATGAGCCCGGCCAACCTCGTCCGCCAACCGGCGTCCAGGCTCATCTCGTCGGCGGTTACAAGCCCCAGGTGCCGCTCGGGCATTCGGACCTGCTCTTCTCTTGGAATGCCGCCCAAAACGGCGACTTCCGGACATGCGGAAGCCACAGCCTCCTTCAGGAGCTTCAAGTGCGCCTCTCCGCCGATCTGGTTGAAAATGACCCCGGCAAATTTCAGCGCCGGATCGAATCGCTTGAATCCGTATATCAGGGCCGCTGCGCTCCTGGCCATGCTCCGGGCGTCCACAACCAGCACGGCCGGGACATCGAGCCATTTGGCCATCTCAGCGCTGCTGCCCGATTCCGTTTGGCCCTCGTAACCGTCGAAGAGGCCCATTACGCCTTCGATCAAACCAACATCCGATCCTTCCAGAAGGCGCCGGAAAAGTTCCTCGTTCCAGCGGCGGCTGAGCATCCATCCGTCCAGGTTGCGGCTCTGCCTGCCGGCAATGAGGGTGTGAAGCCCGGGGTCTATAAAGTCCGGTCCCACCTTGAAAGGCTGCACGCTGAGGCCCCTGGCCCTCAATGCGGCGAGCAGCCCGAGCGCAACGGTCGTCTTGCCGCACCCACTGTGCGTTCCACATATCAGAAAGGCCTGTTTTTGCCGCTGGTTGCCCGGCATCTTTTCTTGGAAAGCTCTCCTCGGATGTTCAAGGCTCATCGGTCTCGTCCTGGCCGGCAAGCTGCTTCTCAAGTTCTTCTAAGGAGGGGAGAGTATCAGCAATTGCCTGCCGTAGAGGGCGCAGCCCTTTGTCCGCCATGAGCCAAACCTGGGGGATGCTGACCCCTTCATATTGATGGATCAAGATATCGCGCAGCCCAGCCAACTGGCGCCATGGAATATCGGGATGCTCTTTTCTATACTCCTCAGGGACACGTTTCATGGCTTCGCCAATGACCTCCAGGTTTCGTATAACGGCGTCCTGGGTCTTGCGATCTGCAAGGAAGGCGTCCCTTCCGCCTGCGATGTACTCAAGAATCCGGTCTATCCGTTCCAATATCTGGGCAAGGTAAACCCGAGGGTCTTTCCTCATAAGGGCCTCGCCTCCTTCAGAATCTTCCGGCGCAACAACCAGTATATGGCGTCCTCTGAGACTATATCGACCTTAACGCCCATCAAGGTCCTGAGGTCCAGAGCGAGAGCGCTCACATCCAGAAGGCTGCGGTCATCATCCATTTTCACAAGCAGGTCGATGTCGCTCTCAGGGCCGGCCTCGCCTGTTGCTACGGAGCCGAAAACTCTCACATTCCGAGCCCCATGCCTGTCTGCGAGGGCATTTATCTCTTTCCGTTTTTCTTTCAACAGGTCTTCAAGCATCATGATTTGCTTACCTGACCACTCTCCTGAAGGACAATAGTATGAGCAAAGCAGGCCCAGCCTGCACTGAAAGGCACTGTATCCCGGCTTTCGTCGGGGTGACGGCGGCTTGACGAACATGGCCATACTTCGTTGACTATATACTAGCCGCGGCTATCCTAATTTTAGATTGCCTTTTTGCAAATAGAAAACCTTGCCCTCCGAGCTTTTAACCCGGAAAACGACTACCTCCAATATTTTTCAGGCGAAGACGCGTTTTTTGTCCTGAAAAGACGCGACGCAAAGAGTTTTTCTTCAAAGAGCGGCGAGACTCGATTCGCAACCTCTTGATTTTATAAGTATATGGAAGGTCCCCGCTGCAAATACAGCGGAAATGCAGCGGGCATCCGTACAACATGGCGATTTCATTGCCATATTTAGTTTTGCCGCCGTAAAATAACAGCGGAAAACAGTGAACAAATGAGCTGTTAACAGCGAAACAAAAACCTTTGACAGGGCGGCGGGACCGCCGGCCGGGACGGGCGCTTGCCTTCGGTGGCGCCTGTAGGACCGCAGACAATATTTTATCATGAAGCGATTTTGGGCTGCAAAACGGCAACCAGAAGCGGCAACCAGAANNGAAGCGGCAACCAGAAGCGGCAACCGGAAGCGGCAATAGAAACGGCAATAGAAACGGCAATAGAAGCGGCAAAAATCAGTGAGGACGGAGGCCCCGGACTAAACACTTCCGGGGTGACGAGGACGGAGAATGCGGGTGAAATGCACCGATCCCGGCATTCGCACCACGACGAAATGAGCAGAAAAACCGGGAAAAAAGTGATTGATATACGCGTTCACAGTTGGAATGACAAAAAGGAGCTAAAAAGTGAAATGCCGGTCCTGTTGAAATACTTACCGCGAGGGACGCCGCAAGTGCCGCAACAGTGACGGGTGCATAGTTTGGCCCGCCTATTACTCCGACGACTCCGAATGATGCGCAATTACCGCCTCTCCGTGGAACACGTGAGAGCTTATGGAATGTCGATCATTTCTTCACTTGTGTAGCGGCACAGCAACCTCAGGATATTGGCAAGAAATACTGACTTAGCAATGCAAAGAGCCCGGGTATTTTTCTTGCTCTTTGATTTTTGCTCGGTAATATGCTCCAAAGAAATATGCAGTCAGTTACCTCCGGCCAAGCCGG
>PLSV01000247.1:0-5794 GCA_003165235.1 Syntrophobacteraceae bacterium | reverse complement strand
CGGAAATGTCAAACTCTGGGAGTCCCCCGGCAGAGCCGAAGGATTACCCTGTTATTTAGGTTAACAGAATCCGGATTGATACGGATTCTGCTATGGTGGGTTTTTTCTCTCAGTTTGGTTTAGTTGCCAGACCACGCCGCGCGGGAGCGTGTCGGATGTACCGACGACCGCTCCTTGGCCGCGCCTGTTGCTCGAGTTGTGGACGAAGGAAGGATTGTTATGGCAAAGTCAATTACCTTAACGGCTCAGGATACCGAAGGCGCAGTAAGCAAAAAGCAAATTGTGATGGCCCTTTTTGCATCGGTGTCAGGCTGGTCCCTAGACTTATTCGATCTCTTCTTGCTGTTGTATATGGCTCCTACACTCGGCAAACTGTTTTTCCCGGCCACTATTCCTACTTTGTCACTGGCAGGCGTGTACGCGGCGTTTGCAACATCGTGCGTCGTGAGACCATTGGGGTCGATTGTATTTGGCAGCTATGCTGACAAACACGGCCGCAAAAACGCACTGTTTCTGGCGATGGGTGGTGTAGGCATTATTACTGCCCTCATGGGATCGTTGCCCACCGTTAGCCAGATTGGCATTCTCGCCCCCGGTATCTTTATTGCCTTTAGGCTGTTGCAGGGTTTGTTTGTCGGAGGAGTTACTGCTTCCACGCACACCATTGGGACCGAAACGGTGCCGGCGTCGTGGCGCGGCTGGGTATCAGGCGTTATTACCGGCGCTGGCGGTGGACTTGGGGGCGTGCTTGCTTCGGCGGTATTCTACATTATGTCGACGCTTTTCCCCGGCCCATCCTTTGAAGTCTGGGGCTGGCGGTGCATGTTCTTCACTGGGCTGCTCAGCGCCGTCTTCGCATTGCTCATATTCTATAAGTTGAACGAATCGCCGTTCTTCGTGGCAATGCAGAAAAAAAAGGCCGTTGTGACAAGAGCACCGATTAAGGTTATTTTTTCGCCGGAATACAGAATAATTTCAATCACAAACATCGTTGTCGTCCTGGGTGCCGCCAGTATGTATTACCTTACTTCCGGCTACATGCCCACCTTTCTCGGCATAATTAACAAGCTGGCTAAACCTGTGGCGGCTAAAATACTTGTGGGGGGCGGCATCGTTGCTACGCTTTCGCCGATTGTCGTGGGTCAATTGAGCGAGATGTATGGCAGACGAAAAGCTTTTATAGGCACGGCAATCGTTGGTTTTGCAGTTTTCGGCCTGGCGGGGTACAGCAGGCTTGCCGGCTTCACTGATCTCAACAGCATCACGCTTTTTGCTTTGCTGATCGTATGCATTGGAAACGCCGGTTATGCTCCGGTTCTCATCTTTCTCAACGAGCGTTTTCCTACGGCTATCCGGGCTACCGGAACGGCGGTATGCTGGAATATCGGCTTTGCTATCGGAGGATTGATGCCGATGTTGGTTTCCGCCTTGAGTCCGCAGGTGTCTGACATTCCTTCGCGGCTTACCTGGTTCTTGATTATTGTTACGGCTTGCATGCTGTGCGGAATTTTGGTTGCGCCGGAGACGAAAGGCAAGTTCGAATAACTTGCGTACACTTGCGCACAGCGCGGATGTTTTAAGCAGGTAAACCATTAACACAGGAGATTTGAAATATGTTTGGTTATTATAATCGATATCTTTATCTGGACTTAACAGGGCAATCCTTTGAGATTAAACAATTTTCCGGAGGAGATGCTGAGAAGGTTTATTGGTGGGACAGGCTTAGGCGCAAAGATCCTGTATGATATTACCGGCGGCCAAACCGACCCGCTTGGACCGGATAATGTGCTCTGCTTACTCACCGGCCCTGTTACGGGTACCAGGATCACAGGGTCGGGGCGCCATTCCGTCGTGTTCAAGTATCATCTAACGGGAGCTTGGGGTGAAACCAGTGTGGGCGGTTTCTGGGGCCGGGAACTGAAAAGGGCTGGTTACGACGGGCTTGTTATCAGCGGTCGGGAGGCACACCCCGTTTATCTCTAGATAGATGACGATGAGATAGAGTTCCGGGATGCACGGCAGATTTGGGGCAAGGACACCTATGAAACAGACGAAATCTTACGCCAACTGACACACCCTAATGCTGTCGTAAGCTCTATCGGGCCGGCTGGGGAAAAACTGGCGCCTATCGCCGGTATTTTTACAGATGGAATTGACGGCCGAGCTGCTGCGCGATGTGGCGGAGGCGCAGTACAAGGCTCAAAAAACTTAAAGGCAATAGTGGTGAAAGGTACCCGGTCCGTACCGGTTTTTGATGCAGTCGGGCTGGATGCTCAATTGAAAGATTTCCTGCCAGAGTAAGTAAATAAAACGGCTATCTTGAAAAAGTTTGGTACTGCCGGTTTGGTGCTGGGATGTGAGCAGTCGGGCGATTTGCCCATCAAGAACTGGCGAATTGGAAACTGGAAGATGGTGCGCTTAAGATCAGCGGCCAGGCAATGCAAGAGGCCATGACTGAAAAGAATTATCACTGTGCCAATTGCGTAATTGGCTGTGGACGCCACGTGAAGGTATCGGAGGGATCTTACGCTGCGGTTAAGGGGGGGACCGGAATACGAAACATTGGGGCTGATTGGAGCATCTTGCCTCGTCGACAACCTTGAAATTATCGCTAAAGCCAATGAGCTTTGCAACCGCTATGGCATGGACACGATCGAAGTTGGAAATGCTATTGCAATGGCTATGGAAGCGTATGAAAAAGGATTGCTGACCGAGCGTGATACTGGAATGAAGCTGGAATGGGGTAACGGGAAAACGGTACTTGAAATGATTCACCAGATGGGCCGAAGCGAGGGTTTTGGCGCCGTCTTGAGCCAGGGTCTTGTCCCGGCCGCCAAGGCTATAGGCGGGGAGGCGCTCAATTTTGCGTTACATTGCAAAGGAGTAGCTTTCCCGGCTCATGACCCGCGGGCATATACCAGCTTGGCTTTGGGTTACGCAACATCGCCCCGGGGCGCCTGCCATCTGCAGGCATTCAGCCATGTCTTTGAGCGGGCTGCAACTGCCCCTGATCTGGGCATTCTGGCCCCGTTAGAACGGTTTACCACCCACGGAAAAGCAGAGCTTGTCATAAAAACGCAAAACCTGATGGCGTTGTTTGACTCTCTATGCGTTTGCAAATTTGACGTCTTTGGCGGAGCAAGCCTGAACATTCTAACCGACTGGTATAACAAGGTGACCGGTTTTGCAGTGACTCCTGCTGAACTGCTCGCATCCGGCGAACGCATATTCAACTTGAAACGGAGATACAACATCGACTGTGGACTAACTGCGGCAGATGATGCGCTGCCTGAGCGAATTTTGCGTCAGGCGCGCGGCGCCGGGGGGGCTGCGGAAAATCTGCCTGACGTCGGCGCCATGTTGGCTGAGTATTATCAACTGCGCGGTTGGGATACGGAAGGCAGGCCTCCAGCTGGCCTTCTCGAGAGAATGAACATAAATTAGTCTGCGATCGGCGTCATAAGGAGAGTGAAAAATGATAAACGAGTTTCAGATGCCTACCAAAATTGTTTCCGGCGCAGGTTGTGTCCGTGAAGCTGTCAGAGAGGTGAAACTGTTTAACTCCAGGAAAGTTTTGATCATTACTGATCCGGGTGTAAACAAAACCGGATTGCCCGCCAGTGTAGCCGATCACTTAAGAGCAGGCGAGATGGAAGTTGGCGTGTTTGATGAGGTGGAGTCCGACCCCGGTATTGGCATGGCTGCAAATGCGGGGGAAGCCGCTAAAGCCATGCAGGCCGATGTTATGGTGGCGATAGGCGGCGGCAGTTCGATCGACACCGCAAAATCGGCTGCCCTTCTGGTAACCAATGGCGGGCATCTAAAGGATTATGCGGGAGTTGGCAAAGTGGGAACGCCCACCCTGCCGCTCATTGCTATCCCAACGACGGCTGGGACGGGAAGTGAAGTAACCGTTTTCGCGGTAATGAGCGATCCAGCGAATAATGAAAAGTTTACCATTTCCAGTCCTTTTATGGCGCCTAGAGTGGCTATTCTCGATCCCGAAGTGACGGTTGGTTTGCCGCCTTTGATAACCGCTTTTACCGGAATGGACGCTCTTACCCATGCCGTTGAGGCGTATGCTTCGGCGATTGCCCAACCCGCCACGAATGCGCTGGCAATTCATGCGGTAAAAATGATCCTTGACAATCTTCCCGTTGCCGTTTTTCGACCTGACAACATCAATGCGCGGGAAAATATGATGCAGGCAGCTTTGCTGGCAGGTGTAGCTTTTAGCAACGCATATCTGGGCCTTGCACACGCCATAGCCAGCCCTCTCGGTGGACATTTTCATGTCCCGCATGGCCTTGCTAATGCGGTGATGTTGCCCTACGTCATGGAATTTAATTTGCCGGCGGCCGTTGGCAGGTATGCTGAAATTGCAAAAATGTTGAGTCTTGGCGGCCCAAACGATCACCCGCGTGCGCTTGCAGATAAAGCTGTATTGGCAATTACGGCCCTGGCCCAGGATATCGGCATACCAAAACAGCTCAGGGATGTCGTCGGCGCCAAGGAAGATTTTTTGCCGTTGGTAGCGCACGATGCGATGAAGAGCGTCCAGTTGAAGTTCAACCCGCGCATCGCTACCGAGCAGGAAATACTGGGAATGCTTCATAAAGCGTTTTAAGTTGTGATTTGTGGCTTTTATGAAAAGCCTGACAGATTCGAAGCCATAACCATTGATGGTTAACCTTGGCGTTCGGGGTGCGTTCGGGCCACTCTAATAACGAAAGAGAGAAACGAAAGAGAGGGGTCACACCTACACTCCTGACAATAACGAAAGAGAGGGGTCACACCTACACTCCTGACAATGGCGGGGCAGACAGACTGGTTGCAGAGGAGATGAAACAGAGCAAATCTGTTAAAATGCTTGAGAGGGAGCTTGGGTTGTGAAAAGTGTAGGTTTGATAATCATATAAAAGGCGCCTCCCCCCAGGGCAGGAATGTAGTATCCTGCAATGGGATCAAAGCTGCGAACTTTAACGAGGAGGCGCCGTATGCAATTGTATGCAGGTATAGATCTTCATGCAAGCAACAACTTTGTGGCCGTGATCGACGCAGACGGGAAGAGGGTGTTTAAGAAAAAGCTACCCAATGAGGCCGAGCTTATCCTTTCGGTACTTGGCAGTTTCGAAGAGGTGGCCGGGGTTGTTGTGGAATCCACGTTCAATTGGTACTGGCTTGTGGATCATCTGGGTGAGGCGGGCCATCGGGTTCATCTGGCCAACCCTGCCGCCATTCAGAAATACTCCGGTCTTAAAGCATTGTGATGATAAGCATGACGCTTTCTGGCTTGCTGAAATGCTCAGGCTCGGCATTCTGCCGGAGGGATACATATATCCCAAAGAGGAACGGCCCATACGGGACCTGCTGAGAAAAAGGGGACATCTGGTAAGGCTCAGAACCTCACTTATTCTGAGCCCGCAAAATATCGTGGCCAGAAACTGCGGTGTTCGCCTAAGCGGCAACGATGCGAAAAGACTCAAAGAGAACGCCGTACTGCCACTGCTTCAATCAAATGATGATCTGGCAATGGCCGGCATGGTTAGCAAGGAGACAATCGATTTTTTGACTCGAAAGATCCGGGCGGTTGAGTCAATGGTTGAACAAAAAGTTCAGCTTAAGGACCAGTATCGTTATCTACTGACAATTCCCGGTATCGGAAAGATCCTGGCTCTTACCATCATGCTGGAGACCGGTCCGATCAGCCGTTTTGCGAAAGTGGGAAACTACGTATCCTATTGCCGTAAAGTCAGTTCCAAATGGACAAGCAACGACAAAGCAAAGGGTAAGG
>PLSV01000423.1 GCA_003165235.1 Syntrophobacteraceae bacterium | reverse complement strand
AGAGAAAAAATTTATGGAATCCCACACCCAGGGTGGCGCTTTCGCTTACCCTGGGCTGAATTATTCAGCCCTTTCAGGGCTTAACACGCTGATTCTTAAACACTTTAGAACATTGCAATCGTGTATGCGTCCGGTTTCTTATTTGAGCGCTTATGGGCGCAGTTCCCCACGTTCTTGAAGACCATCGCTTGATACTTTCTTGAACCAACTCGGTATAAGATATCAAGCTCCAGCTTCTTGATTTACCGTCATAACTCTCTGCCTCTCAATAATCTGGGTTGCAAACCATAAAAGTTCTTGACAATTGCGACCAGACGCAATAAGTGAGTGTCACTATACATTTTGCGCCGCCCTTCCGTAGCATCTTTCCCGTTTGCTGAGCAAATGCAACACACAATCCTCCTAAAGGAGACGACACTATGGAACGAAAGCTGTTCGGTGAAGAACACCGCATTTTTCGCGATTCCCTGGGAAAGTTTCTCAATAAGGAAATATCGCCTCACTTCGATCAGTGGGAAACAGATGGCGTTGTTCCCCGCGAAGCCTGGAACAAGATGGGTGAAAATGGCTTTTTATGTCCATGGCTTGAGGAGAAATACGGCGGGTCCGAGGCTGATTTCCTTTACTCCATTATCATATGCGAGGAGTTGTTCTATCGAGGAATCACAGGGCTGGTGGCCCCACTGCACAGCGATATCATTGTTCCGTATATCTACAGTTTTGGAAATGAAGAGCAAAAAATGAAATGGCTTCCAGGCTGTGCATCCGGCGAAATCATAACCGCGCTTGCGATAACGGAGCCGAACACCGGTTCAGACCTTGCGTCGATCCGTACGACTGCGATTCGTGACGGCGATCATTACATAGTCAACGGGCAGAAGACCTTCATTTCGATAGGCATTCTTTCAGATCTCGTGATTGTGGTTGCTAAAACAGACCCCAAAGCGGGCCATAAGGGGGTTAGCCTGATCTGTGTCGAATCGGGAACGCCCGGGTTTAGCCGGGGGAGAAAGTTGGAAAAAATGGGATGGCGCAGCCAGGATACGGCTGAGCTTTTCTTCGAGGATTGCCGCGTGCCCGTTTCAAATCTTTTGGGCGAAGAGGGAAAAGGCTTTTATTACCTGATGCAGAAACTGCAGCAGGAGAGGCTGATCGCAAGTCTCATGGCCCAGTCCATGGCGGAAGCCATGCTCGATATGACGGTCAAATATTGCAAGGAAAGGACGATATTCGGAAGCCCGGTCGGTTCCTTCCAGCATAATACCTTTAAAATCGTAGAAATGGCGACAGAGATCGAAATCGGGCGGATTTTCGTCGATTCGCTGATTGCTGACCATCTGGCAGGAAAAGATATCACGAAGAAAGTATCCATGGCGAAGGCCTGGATACCTGAAATGGCTAATCGCGTGGCCTACCATTGTGTGCAGCTCCATGGAGGTTACGGCTACATGGAAGAATACCCCATATGCCGTTTTGCCAGGGATGCCCGTGTCATTGCGATTTTTGCGGGAACAACCGAAGTAATGAAGGTCATTGTCGGGCGGATGATGGGGTTTTGAAGAGGGGGGAAAGCATCGTTTGATCGTCGACGAGGAAGAGTGCTGGGCCACGGGAAAAGGAGGAAGAGATGAGGACTTACATGACCTGGAACGATGAGTACAGGAACAAGATTCTTACTGCGGAGGAAGCAGTAAAGAAGGTGAAGTCCGGGGACGTAGTGGGCTTTGGATTGTCTCTCGACTCCCCGACATCTCATCTGGTGGATGCCCTTCTGGGCAGGGCCGAAGAGTTGAGGGGAGTCAGGATTGTCGATGCCGTTCCGATCCGCCCGATGAAACTCTACGATGCTGAATTCATGAAAAGCGTCAAGGATTCGTTTACTTACAGCGCGCTTCTCTTCAATCCATTAAATCGCGGACTGGCTAAAGCGGGACTCGTGGATTACCAGTCTGTCAACAGCTCCGATGCCGGCCCGAGACTGGGAAAGTTATGCAATGTGGCCATGGTGTCTGTCTGCCCGCCGGAGGCCGGGATGGTGAATCTTGGGCTGTCAAATTTCCTGTCTCCTGAAATGATTCAGGGAGCAGAAGTTGTGATTGCAGAGGTCAACGATCAAATGCCCGTCGTTTACGGAGAGAACTGGATGCAAATTTCAGATTTCGATTTCTTTGTCGAGCACTCAAGCCCCATTCCCGAGTTCAAAAGAAAAGGGGAACCAACGGAAATCGAATCCAGGATTGCAGAACATGTGGCGTCATATATCAGAGACGGGGATTGCATACAGATGGGTATCGGCACTCTTCCCGAGGCCATTGTCCGGCTGCTCCGGGACAAGGGGAAGAAAGACCTGGGGGTGCATACGGAAATGTTTCCCATGGGTCTGCCGCACCTTGTCAAAGAAGGAATTGTCACCAACAGGCTGAAGAAAATTCATCAGGGCAAAACGGTGGCGAGCTTCTGTGTGGGTGACCACGATATGTATGAATTCGTCACGCGAAATCCGGACTGCGTTTTTTACCCGACTTCCTACATAAACGCTCCATATGTCCTTCGAGAAATAGACAATCTTGTCGCCATCAACATGGACCTGGAGGTTGACTTCATGGGTCATTTGAATGCCGAACGGGTGGACTACCGCCTCGTCGGGGCTTCGGGAGGACAGCTCGACTTTGTCATCGGCACAGCCTGGTCCAAAGGCGGCAGGGCGTTCAATGTCCTGCCCTCCACGAGAAAGTTGAAGAACGGCCAGATGATTTCCACTATCGTTCCCAGATTGTCCCCCGGCGCCCATGTGACCGTCCCGCACATGTATGTCCAATATGTCGTCACCGAGTACGGAGTCGCAGATCTCTTCTATAAATCGATGCGCGAGCGGGCGGAGGCTTTAATAGCCATTGCCCATCCCGATTTCAGAGCGGAGCTTCGCAGAGACGCCACATGGATCCTCGCGAAGGAAGCTTAGCGGAGTTTCCGGAACTGCATCCATCTTCAGGAGTGGAATCGAGGTTGAGAGCAGGACCTCCAATCAATGAGAGAAGTGCGAAAGGCCCATTCAGTAAATAACTGCAATTGAAATTAGAAAGGAGAGAAGGATGAATATTAAAGATTGTAAGGCAATGGTCACCGGCGGCGCCTCCGGTTTGGGGGAGGCGTGTGTTCGAAATCTTATAAAAGTCGGTGCGAAGGCCGCGATCCTTGATCTCGATTCGGCACGGGGGGAAAAGCTCGCCGCGGAATTGGGGGGGAACGCCATTTTTGTGAAAACGGATATCACCAGTGAGGAGAGCGTTCAGAGCGCCATCAAAATAACACTCGATTCGTTTGGCGGCGTCAATACGGTGATCAACTGCGCTGGAATTGGCGACCCTGGTAAGATGCTCTCGAAAAAGGGACCCATGCCGCTTGCTGTATTCAACCGCATGGTCCAGATCAACCTGGTCGGCTCCTTCAATGTGGCGCGTCTTGCCGTAGCGGAGATGGTGAACAACAACCCGAACGAAGATGGTGAAAAGGGCGTTATTATAAACACGGCCTCGGTCGCTGCTTTCGACGGTCAGATTGGACAACCCGCCTATGCGGCCTCGAAAGCGGGTGTGGTTGGAATGACTTTGCCCCTGGCTAGAGAGTGTGCGGATTACGGTATCCGTGTGATGACCATAGCGCCGGGACTTTTCAACACTCCGATGCTCGATGTTCTGCCACAAGCCGCACGGGATGCCCTTGGGAAGATGATACCCTTTCCTTCGAGGCTCGGCAGGCCGGATGAATACGCCAGCCTTGCTATGCACATTATAGAAAATCCCATGCTCAACGGAGAGGTCATAAGGCTGGACGGAGCCATCCGGATGGCGGCCAGATAAAGGAGAAAACATCTTATTCCGGGCAATATCCGGAATGGCGTCAAAGCTGATCCGGTTCAATATGGCGGGATAATAGAGTCTATGACGCTCTTCATACATTCAGGAGAAGGAGAAGGACAGAATGAAAAATCAAGATGAAATAGTAATCGTCAGCGCCGTAAGGACTCCGTTCAGCAGGTTCGATTCGGCGATGGCGGAAGTTGCGAGCATCGACCTTGGCGTGATGGTCATGAAAGAAGTGATTCAGAGGGTGGCTGTCAAGCCTGAGGAAGTAGACGATATAAGCTATGGAACCTGCATCCTCGCGGAAGCGGCGCTTGAAACCGACGTCCCTGCGCGGCAGGCGACTCTGTTGGCCGGCTTTCCCGCTGAGTGTATTTCATTGAGTCTCGACCGGGCGTGCTGTTCTTCCCTTACTTGCCTGCGTCTTGGCGTAAGAGCCATTAAGGCCGGGGAAGCGGAAATCGCCATGGCGGTGGGCGCCGAAAACATGCCACGAACGCCGCATTTGGCCCCCGGTCTGAGAAGAGGGGCAAGATTGGGGCATATAAAGTTGATCGATTGCCTCTTTGAACTTGGCTATACGGCCAAAGGATTCAACCCCGTCGCTAAGGACGCCGGGGAAGTGGCGCTTGAGTACGGTGTAAACAGGGAAATGCAGGACGCATGGGCCCTCGGAAGCCAGGAGAAATGCGCGAAGGCCTATGCGGAAGGCAAATTCAAAATCGGTGAGGAACTCATGCCGGCCGTCATTCCTCAAAAAAAGGGGGAACCCGTTGTAATTGAAAAGGACGAGTCGCCACGGAACACCAGCATCGAAGCGCTTTCGAAACTCAAGCCGATTTACGGAAGTCCCACCGTGACGCCGGGAAATGCCCCCACTATGGGCGCGGGGGCAAGCGCAATTCTCATAATGCCGAGGCGGAAGGCTGAAGAGAGGGGCCTCAAACCGCTGGCCACAATCGTAAACATCGTCGCTTCAGCGACGGAACCACGTGGAATCGCAACAATTCCCGCTCTTACAATTCAAAAGTCGCTGGACCATGCGGGATTGACGATTGACGATATGAAGCTGATTGAAATCAATGAAGCCTTTGCCGCTATGCCGCTTGTTTCCACCAAGATCCTCGCAAAAGATGACGCGAAAAAATGGAAAGAGCTGCAGGACAAGACCAACGTCAACGGCGGGGCGATCGCCATCGGGCATCCTGTGGGGGCCACTGCCGCAAGGCTCACGATGACAATGGCGTACGAACTGAGACGCCGGGGAGGGGGCTATGGAGTTGCAGCCATCTGCGGAGGGCTGGCGCAGGGTGAGGCGGTCATCATCAAGGTGTAAAGTCGATACAAAAAATAAGGAGATTTTGGGAAGGCAGGACAGCAGGCGCCTCGAGGAAGAAGGGTCGAGACTTCCGCAAAAGTGAAATGTCCGGCTTCAAGGTTCCAAACAGTGACGCAGAGCTGACGAGAGGAGGGCATCATGGCTTATAACACGGTTATTTACGAAAAGAGCGACCGAATCGGCACAATCACGCTCAACCGGCCCGGTAGCATGAACTCTTTGAGCAGTGAACTTCTCAAAGAATTAGACCATGTTCTGACGGAAATCGATAACGACGACGAAGTCAAGGTAGTCATTCTCGCTGGAAGCGATAAATACTTTGCCGCGGGCGCCGACATAACGGAGATCGGTCAGATAAAAAACCCTAAGGACGCCCACCGATTTCTGAAAATGGCGCAATCCGTTTTCAACCACATCGAAGACCTCGAGAAACCGGTGATTGCGGCTGTTGGCGGTCTCGCTTTGGGGGGTGGCTGCGAGCTCACGCTCGCTTGCGACCTTCGGATTGCGTCCGAGAACGCGACATTTGGTCAGCCGGAAATCAAAATTGGAGTAATTCCCGGAGCCGGAGGGACGCAGCGCCTGCCCAGAATAGTGGGTGTCACAAAGGCGAAAGAGCTTTTGTACACTGGAGATTTCATGGATGCACAGGAAGCATGGCGGACCGGCCTGATTAACAAAATTGTTCCCGCAGCCTCTTTAATGGAAGAGGCCCGCAAGATGGCTCTAAAAATTGCAAGGCAGCCGGGGGAAGCACTCAAGATGACGAAGCTTGCCGTTAACGGCGGCCTCAATATGGAGATCAAATGTGCGATGGCTTACGAGGCTCGCTGTTTTGAAATGCTTTTTTCAACGGAGGACCAGAAGGAAGGAATGAGCGCCTTTATCGGGAAGAGAAAACCGGAATTCAAAGATCGATAAAAAGCGGCCATCATCGCCATGGCCCATAAGTAGAGGCGTATCTTGGAAAAGGTGGATTATCTTGACGGCGCCGGGCTGGAAGGTTAAGAAGTGGCCCGAAGGAACGAAGGTGAGAAGGGAAGAGATCGGTTTGCCGGGCGGGCCGATCTCCTTTATCTGGTCCATGAGAACCATGAAATTCGATGACCGGACAAAAATCATGTATGGCGACATTGGAGTTGTTGCCTCGCTACGACTTTGATTAACCGGGGCTGTTCAAGAAAGTCATCGCAGGAGAAGATATTGAAAACGAGTAAAAGCGTTAAAAGTAATCCCGAAATCAAGAAGTCCCGGAAAATGACAGGAGGCAGAGCGAAAATTGCAGATGCGCTCAGACTGCTTCTCAAGGACAGGGAATTCAATGCGATTACAACAGCAAGAATTGCTGAAACGTCGGGCATGAGTGAAGCGCTCTTATATAGGTACTTCGGAGACAAGAGGGGATTGCTTCACCAGGTGCTCAGTGATTTTTTAAAAGATTACATGGACGATTTGGAACAGGAACTGGAGAAAGTAAAAGGGACAGCCGAAAAATTGCAAAAGATCGTTCATTCCCATTTTCATCTTTTTGAAACAAACCGGGTTTTGGCGAAAATCCTGTTATTAGAGGTTAGAAATTACCCTGGATATTTCGAAAGCGAAAGCTATGGGCAAGTTCGCAGATACAGCAACCTGATCATGGAAGTCTTCCGCCAGGGCGTTTCGAACGGTGATATAAAAGAAAATATTTCACTGCCCGCCTTTAGGAATGCAATGCTTGGAGGAATTGAACATACATGCCTGCCGAAAATAGTATTCAATAAATCATTTTCCCCGGACGTTATGACGGAAGAACTCTGTAAGATTCTGTTCTCTGGAATATTAAATCGTACTGACTACGATTCGATCTGACAAAGCGTCCTTTCCGGTGCAAAAAAGAAAGAAGGCTTGGAGCGGGAAAACGGTCCGTTCCAAGCCTCACCGTTTCATACGAAATTGCGTTCAAGTTGTTCACCGGGAACACTAACCGGTTGGCTCGCGATGTATATACATCTGCCCGACCCCAACCTGGTCCGTGGGAAAGACAACCAGTTCCTGAACGT
>PLSV01000311.1 GCA_003165235.1 Syntrophobacteraceae bacterium | reverse complement strand
AAACTGACGATGACCCGGCACACAATTGGAATTAAATTGTCTCATGTCGAAAATCGTGGTATAGGTTGGGCGCGGGTTTTAGCCCCCTTCCCTTACCCAAACATGAGACAAAACGATGAACGAACGAAAATACCTCGTTTCCGCCGAGGTCGATAAGCTCATTTCCGCCACCAAAGGCGGCAGAAATGAGGCCCGCGACCGTTGCCTTTTGCTTTTAATGTTCCGACACGGGCTGCGTGTTTCGGAAGCCTGCGCGCTCAGGCTGTCCCAGGTGGACATCGAAAGCCGCGTGCTGCACGTTTCACGGCTCAAAAAGGGACTCTCCACAACCCACCCGCTCCGTTCAGATGAAATCAAAGTTATCAAGACATGGCTTGCCAAACGTGCGAAAATAAAGACCGAAACCGACGCTTTTTTTGTGAGTGAACGCCGCGCGCCCCTTAGCCGCAAGAGAGCTTGGGCTGCGATCCGCGATTATGGCGAGCTGGCCGGGTTGCCTGTGCCTGCCCATCCGCACATGCTTCGCCATGCGTGCGGCTTTGCCCTGGCCGACCAAGGCGCGGATACGCGGTTAATTCAGGACTATCTAGGACACAGGAACATTCAGCACACCGTCATTTACACGGCGGCCAATCCGGCAAGGTTTGAAAGGCTTTGGAGGTGAGAAAATTAGTTGCTTTCAAAAGGCCGGTGTTACTGAAACGAGGAAAACAAAGGGGCGGTCATCGTGAAAAACTGGACTTTAAAGGGATGCCTGGAGGTTCTTCACGCTTTATCGCTAATTGCGGGAATTATAGGCCTATTCTTTATAGGCTACCAAGTTAAGATCCAATCAGAAGCCTTACAACTTCAGACTAAAACATTACAAGACAGTCAGAAAATCAATTCAGCCAACTTTGTTTTGAAAATTGGGGATCAATTAAATGACCCAAGATATGAAAAAATCATGTCTGCGATAGAAGACCATGGAGCGAATTATAAACTTTTGAACGGCAAATTCAAAGAAAGATTGTTAGATGACTACATAGGCATCTTTGAAACACTTGGCAATTTGGTGCAAGAAAAAGTAATTACAGATGAAATGGCTTATAACGAATTGGGATATGAACTAGAAAAAGCTTGGTGCAACCAAGATATTCAAAAATATATTTCTGACTCAAGAAAAGTCGATAAAAACATTTCAGGCTCAAATGTTTTTTTATTGGATTTGAAAATATGGCCAAATACAGCCTTTCCAGAGACAAAAAAACCTGTTCGGATATGGATGGAGAATAAACACGTTGACTTTTATTTACGGGACAAGGCCTATTTCCTGATAAGGCTCTCCCCGTTTGTGTGGACTGATCTGTATCGAGACTTTTCTGTCAAGCCGCTTAAAGAAATCGAGCAGTTTATCCGTGGTGAAGCGGCTAAAATGGCCGTTCATTAAATGCGATACGTCTGGCTGCGCGATACCGAGCAGGCTGGCAATCTCCCTCTGCTTGAGGCCCTTGTCTTTGAGGATTTTATGGACATGAAACCCCAGTTGCGCCCTTGCAAAAAGCTGGTCCGCATCCTCAAGGCCCAAGTCCGCAAAAACGTTGCCGGAGCCTTCTTCAAACTCAATTTTTGTTTGATCGTTAGTGCTCATTTTTCGCAAGCTCCCTTGCTTCCATGTATCTCTGTTTGATTAAATCAATGTCCTGCTGCGACGTTGCAACGCCTTTCTTAGATTTCTTCTGAAAGGCATGAAGGACATAGATTTTCCTCCCAAGCTGCACCGCTACAACCGTGCGGTAAGCAGCGGAGTCATACCGCAGGGCAATTTCGATAACACCGCTGCCAACCCCCCTGAATAATTTGGCGTCCTTTGGCATTCCGCCGAATTGGATCAATTGCAGCTCGTCGCCAATGAGCTTTTGCGCCCCAGATGGAAAGGTCAGAAGATTCCTTTTTGCACTTCCCAGCCAGACCAAGGGCCGCAACGCCGGCGTTTCAAGATCAACCAAGGCCAATCACCTAAATAAGATATAGCAAATTTACTATAAGGTCAATCTTCCTCAGGTGCAAGCGTTTTTATTCCATGAAAGGCGGCTCCCCTTTGTGTGCCAAAAATCTTAATTTTTGACAATAGACGGGGTTCCTCGGATACATTTCCCGGTGTCCCTCTGTTGTCCTGTCGCCTGCGAACCGTTACTGGGTCTGTATGGCAAAGGCTTCGACTCCCTTTGCCGGCTCCAGGAAATTCAATGGCTTAGCCAAATACAGGCTGGCCTTTTTGTTTTTTACCTGCATATTGCGTGCACCTTGGAGATTCGAAAAAATGCCCCTAATTTGTGGAGTTGACGGTTGTAGAGCAGGCTGGATAGCGGTTTTCAAGGATCTCGATGCAGGAGATGCATTCTGGCACGTTTTCGCAACTTTCACACAACTGGCGTCCAGAACTCCGGCCCCACAAGTCATCGCCGTTGATATCCCTATAGGCTTGCCGGATCGAGGCTCACGGGATTGCGATCTCGATGCGCGAAAGAAGCTTGGATGTAGAGGATGCTGCGTTTTCCCAGCTCCTGTTCGCCCCGTCCTTGCCTCCAAATCTTACCAAGAGGCTTGCCGGATTCGATTTAGTGTCGAAATGAAGAAAATGTCCTCCCAAGCTTGGGGCATAGTACCGAAGATTCGCGAAGTCGATACGCTTCTCCGTCAAAATCCGCAGATGGCGCCAAAAATCCGCGAAGTTCATCCTGAAGTGAGCTTCTTCCATATGAATCGCCACAGCCCTCTTCCGGATGGCAAGAAAACCGGAGCAGGCCAGGCCCGGCGCCTCAACCTTTTGCAGCCACATTTTGGCTCTTTCGTAAATTCAGCTCTCGAGGCCGGGAAACAACCTGGCTGCGCCAATGACGATATCCTTGACGCATTTGCGGCCATGTGGACTGCGGAGAGAATCGTGCGCGGGACAGCTTCTCAGATAGCGCATCCGCCAAGAGTGGACTCTTTTGGATTATCCATGGAAATAGTCGCCTGAACAGCCAAACCCTCCGCCTTGCAAGAACCCCGCATCCTTGCGTTGCAAAAGGCTTAAACAGTGTTCTGTGCATCGTCGGAGCGTTCCCTCCGAAATTGCTCTCTGACTCGTCGCTTTTGAGCAAATCGACCCGATAGAGAGCTGAGCGTGAATCGAATCTTTAAGTGTTCACAGGGTCAGTGCTCCCTGCTACGTGTTGATTTCGGGAAGAGGGAAAAGCAGATATGTTCTGGACATGGAAAGGCGCCGGATAACCCACAGCTTAACGCCACATAGGAGAGATAAATAGAGATTACCCTTTTAGACCATATCATCCTCGAATTACCATTGCCAATTATCTCTCGGGATCTTCTTGCGTCTCGGCGTGGGAACAAGAAACATTGAACAATTACGATTTCCCTTCCTTCTCTTCGTCTTCTAGCATTCTACCGGCTTTGGCTGTGGCAGCTCTTGCAATCGGTGGAAGCGACGGTGCCATTGTGGCATGCAAAGCAGCTTTCATCGCGGTCATGGACGGCTCTGTCAATCAGGCCTTGTTTCCGTGTCTGGAACAATTGTTTGCCGGTTCCAGCATAGTTGGTGTGGCAATCCAGGCAGCCATAGCCTTTGGCCGCATGCATACGGTGATCGAAAATTACCGGGCCTTGCCCGCCTCCACGGTACGGCACCGCCGCAGGATTGTTGGCGCTCACCGTGGCAGCCAAGCCAAGCAGGAAAACCGCCACGGTTAAGTACGCTCCGGTCCCTGTCAGAAATCGGGACATGGCAGGCCTCATCAAGCCAGGAAGGTGTGATTTATGGCACGAACATTCGCTGCTCCCACCATCACCATGGCAGCTTCTAATTCGTCGCGCATGGTTTCCATGAACAGTTGGACGCCTTTCCTCCCGCCGCCGAAAGCAGCACGAACAAGGTGCCGTCCGACCAGGACGCCGTTGGCCCCGAGCGCCAGGTATCTAAGGACATCGACGCCATAGCTGACACATCCATCAACCAGTATGATCATCTTACCCCCCACCTTCTTTGCTATGCCCGGCAGCACCGCTGCAGTTCCCGGAGCACCATCCAGCACCCGGCCTCCATGGTTGGATACGACGATCCCTGCGGCTCCCGCTTCGGCGGCACGCACGGCGTCTTCGGGGGACATGATGCCCTTTATCAGGAAGGGGATCTTGGTCGAATGGATGAGCCGGCTCAATTCAGCTACGGTTTTCGTACCCCAGGTAGGATTATATCTGGTGTAGCGTCCTGCAGAATCGATGTCGATGGTTATCATGGCCGCATTCTGGGCTTCAGCCATTTTGATCATTTCGAGAAAGGCCGCCTGCGGGCGCGGTTTAATTCCGGCAATAGCACGCCCTTGATGACGGCCGATGTTTTCGAAGACTTGCATCGTGTCTTTCATATCGATCCCATCGCCTACAGCGCCCATCGTGCCGGCATCAACGCATCCACCGACGATGGCCTCGAAAAAATCAGCCTCGGAGATTCTGTGTCTGAAATTAGTACCCATACCGCCGATAGGAGCGGCTATGGCGGGGAGGGAAATCTTGTGGCCGAACAGCACGGTCGATGTATCAGGTTTTCTGTCTATCGGCCCCACCGCATTTAGAATGCGCATCTTGAGCCTGACCTGACGCAGGTCATTGAAATTATTCTGAAATGATAGTCCGGACCCAATTCCACCAATACCTGGAAACTCGCCGGCGCAGGCCACACCGTCGCATTGCGGACAGACTCGGCAGATCGGATAGAGAGCGGCCCGCGCTTTCTGATAGACCTCGGCAACAGCCTCGCTGACGCCGCTTGGCCCGTAATGGGTCTTAGGGGCAGCTACAGGCGGTGAGGCCTCATTGAGGGGCGTCTGCGGCGCTCCGGCCGTTTGAGCCGAAGCCTCTTGGAATGGGAAGACCTTACTGAAAATCGCACCTGCCCCTAAAATGACGGGGGCCAGCAGAAAATTCCGCCTGCTGGTGGAGGCCGCCCTTTGTACATCGTTTTGAGGAACAGACATAAGCAACTCCAAGAAAGCGACAGATCTGAATAATGCCGTAACTTGACCGGTCAAAGGCGAGCTGCGCTTCCGGGTCGGATTCGGCTCGAAAAGCGGAATGTGTCAACAACTTTGA
>PLSV01000016.1 GCA_003165235.1 Syntrophobacteraceae bacterium | reverse complement strand
GACGAGCTAAGCGGCACCTCGCCCCGCGCCGCCTCGGTCAAAATCTAAGATTTTCGCGAATACCCTAGCCAATGGGTGCCCCACCCTCGCCACGTTCTTGTTTTTGTGGCTAGGGTGGGATACCACGTACATGGGACCCCGGTCCCGCTTTTGGGACCTAGGATTCCTGCGCGTGATGATTTTCTCTTGACATCTGAGGCGTGACGCGTTCCACTATACATATGATCAAGAGTTTCCGGCACGCCGGCATTGAACGGTTTTTCACCGCCGGAAGCAAAGCTGGCATCCAGCCTGCCCATGCAGCCAAGCTATCCGTTTAACTCTTTCAGTTGAATCGGTCAAAGACGGCGCACGATATGGATGCTCCGGGATGGGAATTGCACCCTTTGCGCGGCGATCTGAAGAACCATTGGGCAGTGAAGGTGAACGGCAATTGGCGCTTGACCTTTGCCTTTGAAGGCGAGAACGTGATTCTCGTTGACTATCGGGATTACCACTAGGAGAAATGAAGTGATGCGCATGCACAATCCACCGCACCCCGGCAAAGTGCTTCGGGAGTTTTTAGGCGACATCGACGTAACGGCTGCTGCAAAGCATTTGCAGGTCTCTCGCGCGGCGCTCTCCCGTGTGCTCAACGGCAAGGCGGGCATCTCTGCCGATATGTCGCTGCGTTTATCCGCCGCGCTTGGAACCCACGCCGAAATCTGGTATGAGCTGCAAACCGACTACGATCTGTGGCAAGCCTCCCTGAAGCCGCAACCAAAGATCGAGCCTTTCACCCGGGCGGCGTAGAGGATTCTCGGATGAAACCGATGTTTTGCAAGGGCATGGCTTCACCGGGGTCCCCGGCGAGCGATTTTTGCTCGCTGGGGTGGAAGTCCTGCCGCAACTGTCGGAGGGAGCAGGGGGTTTCAACCCCCTGAAAGAGAGCGAATCTGCGGTGCCTTCAGGCACGGGCCATTAGCAAAGGAACCGTGGAGAACGAGCCTTTCGACCAGATAGCGTAGCAAGCCTTTACTCATCGCTTCTGCTTGGCCCCGCTTCCTATCTGGCGAATTCGCCGAAATCTCATTCTCCGCTCGCTCATCGCTGGCGCTGGGACGGTAAGAGTATTAAATATTCAGGATGACGGTATTCTAACGAGGTGCTGGCAACATCATTCCGATACCGTCGCGCAATTCCTTGATCCGGTCAAGCAACTCCTGCTGCTTCACCCTGAGAATATCGGCACGGTTTAACATCCTTACCATGCTTTTAATCACATCATCCGATTCAGGCATCTCGATCTTCATGGCTAAGAAGCGGTCCGCCTTGAAACGATTCCGGCTCATTTTCGTAGAACCAGTTGATAGCTTATCCACGATTTTTAAATAGTTCGGACTGTTCAAACAGTGGATGATGTACTGACCCTTTGCTTCCGCATCAGTAACAAGTGGGTTAATTATGAAGGTTGGAAACTCGGACGATACATAGCAACCTTCGTGTTCTATTCCGATAAGTGCAAAGGATCCGCGAAATGCGAATAGGCGGTTATAAACTAGTGTCCCCGGTGATACGCGGTACAAATGTGAACCCTTGATTTCACGACCCGACTTTTCCTCGCGGATGAAGACACCGCCACCCCACCAGCGTACGCCAAGAAGCTTGTAATTCTTGTCCAATTCCACCTTCTCGCGAACCTTCGACTCCTCCAAAAGATCCCCAAGCGTCACCGATACATATGTAGTCTGTTGTTGTGCAATCTTCAAATCATTGAGCAGCTGTTTGTATTCGGCATTAACCTCTTTCAAGAGATCGCCTATATTATCCTGAATGGTCACTACATCTCGGGTAAATTGGTCTGCTCGATTCCAATAATATTCGGCATCAAGCCGATGATTTATTTCGACCGTCCAGCAATCGGAAGCAGCGGTGTATTGTTTTTCCTTACCCTGGAACGCTCGATAGGCCATCAATATGTCTGGCAATTCGTTTCCAGAAACCTGCGCACCATTAGGTGCATAGCCAGTGTTTTTCGCTATGGCCATAAACGTTGGCCCTTGCTGCCCTTCATCTGGAATCAGCTTCTTCTCTAATAAGAGCACACTGGTCTTTGCTCTTGCACCGTAACCTTCAAACGTTTCGGAGTTCAAGCTCACAACCGCTTTAACCCATGTGTTTCGGCAGATATAATCACGCACATAACCGGCGCTGTCGTTATTGAGAAGCCCATCTATGACTATGATGCCGATTCGTCCGCCCGGCTTTACAAGCCTAATAGCTCTCTCAATTGCAAGAATTACGCGTTCCTGCGACTTCCGACCGGCTCCTAACTCGTACTTTGAAATAATTTCTGGATCGTTTTCCGTGGAACCAAACGGAGGATTTGTGATGCAGGCAGCAAATGCACCTTCCTCTATTCGTTTAACTACATCCGTGAGTCCATGGTGCATAAATATCCCAGAACTGCCATCGCCATGCACCTGCATATTCATTTTGCATGCTTGTGATGTGCGTTCTTTCCAGTCGGTTCCAAAAATGCAACGGTCTGATAATTCCTGCTTCCATCTCGACTTCTCATCCTCCGCAAATTCCTGCATTCGTATCTTTTCGCTTACCAATTCGAATGCGTAGATTAAAAAGCCTCCAGTGCCGCAGAATGGATCTATAATCTTCTCACCAATACGCGGATCAATCGCATCAACAACAAACTCAACGATATTGCGCGGAGTAAAATACTCGCCTAGTCCTCCTGTAAATGTATCACCAAGAAAATACTCGAATGCTTCACCCTTTACATCGAATGCGGTCAGCGATAAGTCGTAGTTCTCAAACAGTTGAACAATTTTGCGAATCGTCCGATCTTGGAGATTTATCACCGCATCCTGTGCAAAGAGACCAGCATAGGGTGCATCTACCTTGGTCTCCTGAAAAATCTGTTTGACAACATTCACCTGCAAACGTTCCAGCGTGTCGTCAAAAATTGTCAGTCGGAAGCGATTCCTTCTTGTATGTTTCTCCTCATAGAGCTTGCAGAAAAGCACTTTTGACATTTCGTCAAAGGCGACCGTTGGATCATAGCCCTCATTGTTCCTAATCTCGTTGTGACATGACCGCAAGACATTCTTAAAGGTAACAACATCATCAATGATGAACAGTCCATGTTTAGCTTCGAGGCGTAGTGCATCCTGCAATTCTCGGCTGACTAGGAAGTTGACGATATCTTTTTCGAGATCCCGACGGCGTGGTAATTCCGGAATACGATTTTTATTAAGTGTCTGGAAAAACTGAAATTGCTGGCCGTTGGTGATGAGGACAAGAGGAGCAATTCTCGGCAACAGTCGAGCATAGGAAATTGCTTGTTCCCTGACGAAGCGGTTCAAAATCTCGTTCGGTGCTTTGGTCTCGCACAAAATGAGCGGCGCTGTTTTTGCTGCCGACGAATAAACAACCACGTCCGCGAATATGCTTTTGACCTTTCTGCCTTCCTGCACTTCGATGGTCCTGTTGAACTCGCAGTGCGCAGTCTTGTAGCCTAGACTCTCTAGGAAAGGCAGCAGAATCTTAACTTTTACGTCATCTTCGGTTTTGCAGTCGAGCGGCAAATCTCTGGCCATAATCACCTGTTGAGTGGAACGGTTTGTTCTTAGGAATCAGCATACTATGATTCAGGAGATCAAAGCAGATTATATTTTTATTGTCACGAAGGTTAGGAAGCCCGGCACCGGGTGCCCACGGTTCCCACTTTTGGGCTCTGGGAAACCACAACATTTCCCCTCTACTCGTTGCGTAAAATAACCCTCCGCCGTTGCACAATGATCCCAGAAGTCTTCCTTCAAATCATCGTCCCGGCACGTCCTTTCGCGCCGCCTTTCAGCCGGAAGCGGCCAAATGAGGCCGAACCTCCACGTAACTCCTTATCCTGGACGATTTTGCAGGGAACTTCTTTGTTTTCACGATTTTACGGC
>PLSV01000018.1 GCA_003165235.1 Syntrophobacteraceae bacterium | reverse complement strand
CATGTCAGCCTTGTCGGGGATGTCTATACCATCCTGATCACAGGGAACGATACCGACGGCCGCTTTTGTATTATCGACATGTTTGTACCGCCCGGCGGAGGGCCGCCTCCGCATCGCCACGATTTTGAGGAGACCTTTATCATTCTGGAAGGCGAGGTTGACGCGACTTTCCGCGGCAACAAAATGGTGGTTCGCGCAGGTGATACGGTCAACATTCCGTCGGGCGCTCCGCATCAGTTCCATAACAGCTCAGACAAACCCGCGCGCATTCTTTGCATTTGTTCGCCGGCCGGCCTGGAGGATTTCTTCATGCAGGTCGGCACGCCGGTGGAGGGTCGGACTACGCTTGCGCTAAAGCCGGATAAGGCTGCGCAAGAGAAGCTGGAAGTGAAAGTAAAAGAGCTCGCCCCCAAATATCGCATCGAAATGCTCAAAAGCGCCTGAGTTGATTAGGGGTATAAGCGTCAGCACATATATTATTTCGAATCTCCCACCCCAATACTCCGTGAGATAACCCTCAAGCTTTTTTTAATGTAATCGTCAATGCCTTTAGCCTAAAGAGTTACAGTGAGAAGACTCAGAGAAAACAGCCTTTTGGATTGAAGAATCCGATGCGAGTTGCCGATCTGATTATGTCCCAACCTCAAAGTTTAACTTTAGAGTTCCGTTTGAAAACAGTCAGTCGTGAATTAGGAGGCGCCGATGGAACAGGTTACTACGTAAGTTTTCGGCAAGCTTGAGTAATGAAAAAAAATTTTGGCTCCGAGCATTTTCCCATGATGAGGTCGCATGGATGTCACGATGGGAACAAGGCGAACGTCAGTGTTGACCCTGCAATGTGGGCATTTGATTCGGCAGAGGATCGAATGGATGGGAAGACCGGAGCCGAAAACAGGTATTACGGGGGCATTTCCGGTAGGGTCTGCTTGTAGTTCCACGGCATCCACCGGCCTGGATCGTCTGCCAGTTTATCGGCATTACGCAGAAGAACCGTTATGTAATCAAAAGCATTGACACCCATGAGGCTACAGGTGTGAATGAAACTCATAAAGAGGTCTCCAACCCATGCCCCTCTCTGGGTCCGATAATACAGCGAGTTCTTGCGATGGCGGATTGCAATCTTGAGCGCCCTTTCGCAGATATTGTTATCGAGGGGAGCGCCTGCGACCGTCAGAAAACGCGTCAACTTATCCCATCGCTTCAACATGTAGTCGAAGGCTTTTCCCATACCTGAGTTCGGCTCGATTCTCTTGTCACGCAACTCAGTCTCCATCCAGTCTTTCAATCCGTCCATCAAAGGCCCGCTCTTTTCCTGGTGGAACCTGAGCCTCCCCTCGGGCGGCATGCACTGCTCTTTGGTGACGGCGTCATGATGGTAGACCTTGGCTAGGACCTCGATCACATGCCGGGCTTGTTCCGGGAAGGCATTTATCTCGACGACGAAGTTTCTTCGGCCATGCGTCAGACAGTTGCATATAATGCTCTTAAGGTTTTCGGGCATGTTTCTGGAGAGGGCGTCGCACATCTGGATGGGGGTAGAGAGTTCCGAGAACCTCTGTTTGAGAAGATCGCTCAGGTTTTCACCCGCGTGTTTGTGTCCTGTAAAGAAGCAGGCTATCGTTTTGTCTTCGGACTTACATACGATCCCCGTTGTAAAAACGCCTTTTCTCTCTTTGGACCTGCCGTCCCCTTCGCCGCCCTTGTTCAAGGAAAGGACCCTGCTGGTCGTGTCGTCCTGAAAGAAGACGTCAGACTGAGCGGCTTGCCGCACAAGCTCCGTGTAGGCAGGCTTTAGCTTCTCGGCGCTCTCATTTACCATATCCCACTGGGTGGATGCGGGAAGCGGGATGCCGCAGTTGTCCTGGAGCTTTTCCAGGCGGTTAAAGGGCAGTCCTGCGCCATACTTTGTGACAGCCACCATGGCGGCCGCCGTTTCATCATATTTTTGCTCGCCGGCTTCGGCAGGCTTTTGCGCAGTGAAGATTTGTCCGCAAAGATTGCACCGCAGTTTCTCGAGAAGATAGACCACTGCCTGAATGGGAGCGTTCCCAAAAAAGCGCATAAGAGTCTCCGGACAGATCGGATAGAGCTTGCCCTTCAAACACTCGGGACACTGGTCTCCTTTCTTGTGATCCTTATTAGGGACAGGGACCCGCATCGCTCCGGGATAGCCGGCCGCCCCGTTTCTGCCGTGTCCTTTGGCAGGTGGCCGCTCAGACCGGGCGGCATCCGCGGGTTCTATATTTAATATTTGCCTGGAACTCTCAGTCTTGAGACCGAAAATCAACCTCAACAGCCGCGCAATTGCGCTCGCCTTCTTTTCTACCAGACCGCTCAGGAAAAACAGTGTCCCGACCAGGTTGGAGACGAAGGCAAAATCATCCGGGTCAAGGCTCTTTTCGGCCCTCTGAAGGAAGCCTTCGATCTTTTGCTTGTCCATCTCTATTTTGGGAGGCTTCAGTGACATAGCTTCTCACGGAATTTTGCCTCGAGGCAAAAGCCCCAGACATCCTTGATGGAGCGGTTTGGCTTATGGGTTTTATCGTTTTTGCCCCGTCCCGTGGTTTGCCCCAAATGTATCCAGTTGGAAGCCCGGTAGCAGGTCCCCTTGAAACGTTCAGTATCGACGAAGGTCTCNNAGCATATAGATGGGATGCCCATAGACTTCCTGCCAGTCTCCGGAGATCTTTCTTGCCATCTTGCCCAGCAGATGGGACGCGAGGCAGCCGATTCGGACCCATGGCAACAGGAGGAACCTGGAGTTATAGGCAATGAGATGGATGTTTTTCCTGCGCATCTCGGGTGACCATCCGATGAAACGGTCCCGGCAGCCGATGTGGCGAGGTGCAGACGACCAACTGAAGCAGGCGATGGGGCGATCATCCATTGTTACGAGATACTTGAGATGCTCTCCCACAGGCCGGCAGTAGCCGAGGTAGTGATGTTGCTCGATAAGGCCGCCGAACAGTTTCTCCAACGGCCCCCGGCGCACTTGTCGGATAACCGGCTTGGGGAGCCCGGCGAGATCTCCCTCTATAAGGCTTTGATCGATAGTGGGAGGACCGGGTTTTCTTCTAACGGCCAGGGGATTGGAAGGATTTTGTTTCTTTGGTGGAAGCTCGATCAGCCCGGCCCGCTCCAACTCAAGCATGAGGGAACGACAAATCATATCTCGCGGCCGGCCGTTCGCCTGCACCCAGTTCCATGCCTCGCACAACTTCCAGGACAGCTTGCGGCGGCTGTCGCCGGGGTTTTCAGCGATAAGGGAGCGGATGAAGGCCACATCCTCCCGCGAGACCGATCTTCCTCTATAGCTTAGCACCGTTTCCATGCGGCGAGCTTCTACCACAAGAAGGTACCGGAACGTACGCTCTATTTGCGCCGCATCAAGATAATTTTTTGAAAAACTTGACCGCACCCTCCAAAGGCTGAAAGTTCCAAATCAAAGACTGCAACTCGAAGGCATCGATTCGGCTGTTCCGTGGCCATTGGCCGATATGTCCGCTCGACAGCCTTTTATGGCACATCCGGAACCCCTGGCCGTCATAGGCAAGAATGCGCAATGCGGTCTTGGTTTTGTTGCGGAAAACAAACAGAGCGCCGCAAAACGGATCGGCCCCGAGTTCTTTGCGACACACGCTGCACAATCCGTCAATGCCCTTGCGGAAGTCAATCGACTCTACGCAAACCAGAATCCGCATCTGTGGGGTTATCTGGATCATCGGCCATGGTCCAGGAAACAGCTTAGCAACAGCACACATTCGGGCGGCAGTGCGCCAATGGATTGCATTTTGAGTTCAAATCCCGCGGGGGATCGAACCTCAACGACACACTGGCTCGCCGGGAACAGACGCTCAACATTCAACTCCACAAACTCTGAAGGCGCAGCCCGGGACGAGCGATCACGTATCCGGCGTTTGAGCTCTTTAAAGTCTAACCTGAGTGCTTTTGAGATCTGACAGGTGGAATAAGACGAGGACAGATCTGTTGCGGCTTCCCATAATCCCAAATAATGCATGAACCCCCATTAGAAGGGCCTTTTGGCACGAATATTTATAAGGTTAACTGCATGATTATTAACAAAAAAGCCTCCTTT
>PLSV01000356.1 GCA_003165235.1 Syntrophobacteraceae bacterium | reverse complement strand
CTTGAGAAATGGAAATACCTGATGATGTCTTTGAGGCGATGATTGAGCAAATGAGGCAAATTCAAATCAGTTTGAGAACTGTGCGCACCGAATTTGGGAAGTGGAAAAAGGAACCCGTCGAATCCACAGTACAAGCCCCGCTGGCAGTGCCAGTCGAAACCGAATCCATTGAACCGNNTTTTTGAAAGGCCTTGGGATTGAGGAAATTCCAGCGTCAAAGGATGAGGCTCGTCGAATGTTACAGGAATTGAATGAAAAGAGGGAAGCTGGAGAGTATTCACCACCTGCAACCCCGAAGCAATTGAAGTTTCTCAAGGACCTGAAGTATGCGGGGCCGATGCCGGAAACGAAAGAAGCGGCCTGGAAATTATTGCAAGAGCTGAAAAAGGATTGAATGAACGATATTCAATAACCGAAGGAGCTTAAGAAATGACGCAGAAAATATACGGACTTACTCAATCCAGTAATCGTTACTACTACGCGATAGGCAACCAGGCATTGGTCGTTCAATTGAAACCGCGACCGATAGCCTGGCGCAAGACTCCGTCCACCTCCTGGCAGCGGACGCACGGTAGTGTTCTGAAACTTGACATGTTGGGTTTTGGAATTCTCGAACTTGACCCTCTAGCCGACTTTGACAGATCATCTTCCAGGGTCCACAGGCTTGTACCCTCGACTGGCCGGTTCGAATACGAGCCCGACTGGAGCGACTCAGTACCTTTCACTCAATGGAATGCGGATAGCAACTGGAGAGAAATCGTTTCAGGCTTATTGAATGAGATTAATCCGGGGGTACTCAGAAAATTGCGGGAATTCTCTCATTTCCATTTGAATCTACTTGAAGCTCTTCATGAATGGCAGGGATTTAAATACCTTATCGACCCCAATCCGGCTCTTGCTGTATGCCTTGCCGGTCGTTTAAGGGTTGGATCATCCACGGACGGGGTAAAACGGCCCAAGCTTGATTATAAAGACCTTTACTATCGCACTGAAGCAGAAATTGCTAGCGCTATTGGATTCGGGGACTCCGATGAGGTGGTACATATCCTGAGAAAAGTGGTTCCGGATGCGTGTAAACCTCATGATCTCACCAACCTCGCAGGTTTAATTGCAAATCCAGTAACGAGGAAAACTCTGATAGCCGCCGAGGCGATTAGCCTCCCAGCCCTTCTGCTTCTGCGGAATCCCTATCTTGGTCCTCACCTGACTGGTGGCTTTATCTCTGATTTTACAAACGCTTTTCCGCACTCGCTCGACATATTAACATGTCCATGGGGNNGGGGAGGCGGCAAGGGGGATGAGTTCACATGGAGGTACCAACAGGCGTTAGACGTGGTGCAGTTCGCTGAGGACCCAACGATCCATTCCATCGAGGATCTAAAGGAGAAACATTCGACAATTTTCATGCAAGCTTATAACGCACGATACCACTCGTAAGGGGAAATGGGATATTTTGGAAAAGGGGAAATTAACGTGATGTTTGATCGAATCGAGATTGAAAGTCGGCGAGAAGGTACTCAAACTTGCATGGCTTTTGATCTGAGCCATTCCAACACTGCCCATGTCGCCTCAAGGTCCTCGCGGTTGTATATCAGGATCTGCTCAATTACTTTCTCTCTCTCCACCGGATCTTCGAGCTCAGTGGCCTCTACGTATTTGGCGATAGCCCAATCTCCGCCGTACTCGTCTTGGGTCCGTTTGAATCCGATATATTTCTCCACCACCTTGAGGCTGTAACTGGGCAGGGGAAGCGCAATCGATTTCTGAGTAGCCGGAAAAAGGTCGAGCAGATTCGCTTTGACCCTGGCAGCAGTCCCATTCGGGTCTCCATATCTTTTTATGTACGTGTCAATCTTTACGCGTTCATAGTGGTGCCAATGCACGAAGGGAATATCACCGTACTCAGAAAATATGGTTTCAGAAATCTGCAAGAAGGAATTCCAGCCTTCTTTATCGCCTTCCTCTCCAAATCCAGCGACAGCAGGCATAAAATCGCTTGGCTTTTCTCCGAAAACCTGCAAGCCCCAAAGGTAAATATTTTCCAGTTCATCAAGATGAGGTGGGATACCTTCCAAATCAAACATAACGTAGTTTGGGGAATCCGGGACCTGGGGTTTTTCGAGCATTATTTCCTGTTTAGACGACATAGCCTTGGCCATGAGCAGTATAGTGGAAGCTGCTTTGCCGACTTTTTGAAATTTTTTCCCCCAAGGCCGTTTAAGTTCTGCAAGACTTTCCTCATCAAAGCTCTTCAATAAGGAGTCAATATCGGCGATTCCGATCCGGTTCAGTTCGCGAGCGAGTCCTTGATCGACCTTGTACACAAGGGAACAATCATTTTGCTCCTCAGCTCGTTTCCAACAATGATCATGAAATTGGCATCCGCCACATTTAGACCAACCAACAGGGCTATATGCCTCTGAATGCATAGTCTTCAGGGTAAAGATTTCCTCCAACACTCCAAGGGCACTGGCACCTCCATCGTAGGGGATGGAGACAATTTCACCTGTACCGGCATGGACTTCCAGACTGCGAGGCTCACGGCCAAAGACTTGCTCATATAGCCAGCCATACAGTCCGAGTTGAAGTATGACCTCGGGGTGGTCTTCTTCATTGATACGACGTGAAATCTTTGAATCACGAATAATGTAACTGTCTGATGCCCTAATCAAAAAATCAGGCTCACCGATGACCTCA
Organism: Syntrophobacteraceae bacterium; assembly: GCA_003165235.1. Classification (GTDB taxonomy): domain Bacteria; phylum Desulfobacterota; class Syntrophobacteria; order Syntrophobacterales; family Syntrophobacteraceae; genus SbD1. The sequence continues at coordinate 30,539 of PLSV01000356.1, read as the reverse complement.
CACTCCATGCTCCCAAACCGGTGATGAACCCGGAAGCGCCCCTGGTAAATTACCGGCGTTCCAGTTTGCAGCTCGTGCTTGGTTTGTTGTTCCCTGTCCGTCAGAGCGAATTGCCGGAGATCTGTATAGACAGGAAATGAGGCTAGATGAGAGGCTTCATGTCTCCCCCCAAGGCGACGGATGACTTCCTCATAAGGGCTTGGCGGTGCCTCCTCAAATCCTTGCTGCCTCAGATAGACCCGGTTTTCGCATTTGCCCGGACGGTACAGTGTGTAAAAATCGGAGGGCGTTAACTGGAGCATTTCTTCTCCTTGAGTGTACACTTACTCCTGGTCTTGCTTTCCCATGGTCTTACGAAAATAAGATAAAGTTTCGAAAAGCTTGCCGACTCACATTATATATCGGTACTGAATCTGCCAAGTTAAGGCTTTTCTACATCCTAATCGTGGCCGCCCTTTCGGCCTTAGCGCGCGGCAGCTTTTCCGCTTGAGAAGACTTGGACCCCATCGCGAAAGGCGCAAAGCTCGCCGGGTTCCATAGATGTCCATAGTTTATCGCAGCTAACTGGCCTGGTCGCCACAATGCAAATGGATTCCTCATTATTCTCCATGATCTGCGAACACGCCGGTAGCTTCCTTCCCCCGGCGAGAACTTCACCGTTGACTCGCAAAATTAACCGGGACAACGTTCCATTACCGAAAAAATCCGTATAGGCGATAAGCGTCTCGCCGTCTGTGAGCAACAGATTGAGTTTATTGGGCTTGTTCAGATCCTTCGTGGGCCTTCGGTTGATCCCGATAAGGATTTTCCAAAAGTCAAGCAGGTCCTTCTCAGCCCAGTCACAAATTCCCCTGTCTTCAATATAGTTGAGAAGATGGCAGAATAAGTATTCGGAGTCGGTTTTCCCAACCGGCCGATGTCTGCCAAGCGGAAACCTTCGGATATTGCGAATTGTTCCGTTGTGTGCAAATGCGTAATCTCGTCCCCGAAGCTCTCGGGAGAAGGGGTGAGTGTTGCTGTAAGTAACAACTCCTCGGGAGGCTCTGCGAATGTGGGCAACGAAAATTCTTGAACACAGATGCTCATAAGTGGAAACGAATTCCGAAAGTTTGCTTGCCGCTGCCGGGATATGCTCTTTGATAACTTGGGTTGCCTTTCCATCAGGATAAAGAGCGATTCCCCAACCGTCAGGATTTCCTTCTCCTTCGGGAAGTTCTTGTCCTCTCTGCCGAAAGACATTGAAATAGCGGTCAGGTCTTACTTTCGCGCTGCTGCATATTCCAAAAAGTTCACACACAGCGGTTTCTCCTTCGACATTGGGTCCTTTGAAGGAAGTCGCCGGACTCGATCAAATNNACTTCCGCCTGCTCTCGCATGTACGCGTCGGGATGGCCCTCAAGTTCATCGAGCCTTCTGAGGGTGGGATCATCTATAGAATAGACCTCACCGGTTACCTGCGAGACAGCTCTGGTCCGTGACAGGAAAGGCACTCCCTTCCCGTAGAGTGCGTAGCGGAGCTTAGTTTTTGCATTTCCGACGAATTTGGATGAGTCGAGCAGATAATGATTTCCCTGCCCACNNCTCTTGCTTCTCTTTCTCCATTTTTCTCTGCCCTCCTTGTTTCACCTTGTTCGGTAACCCAAGCAGGTAACAGTATATGGTCCTCAAGGCTCCACATAAAGCAGAGAGTTGGCTGACCTACAAAAAAAGCTTTGGAATTCCGATTGCTTGTGTTGTCAGTGTCGAGATTGCCGTTGATTGATTGAATTTCGACTTAAGGCGAACTAGGGTGGAGAAGCAAGCGATGTGAATCACAAGGACCTTGCTACGCTTGTTCTGTCAATGTGAATGTTCTGATTTGTTCAACAATTCTTCCCTTGCGGCCCCCCGATAATGGAAAACTGCGAAGTAAAGCGGGATATGTCTGAGGTCCACAGGGAATGGCTTGGTGTGAGAGAAAGGATTGTACCGCGCGGTGGACAAGTTATATGACCACCGCGAACCGCTCAACCTAGGTCTGAAAATCCTCTTTATGATCTCAAAGGAATGAGGTGGGTGATCAGTATCATTCAAGAGTTGGACTATTGCAGACTTTAAGTTTGTAGCGATGGACTCCTTACCCCGACAATCTCCATTAACTTCCCATAGCTGGTTACCACATCATATTTCACATGTTCCGGGTCGATCCTGCGGTTGATTTCTTCGAAAAACTTGCGGGCGCATTCGATTTTCCTATGTTCAATTGCCCGAAGCTCCATTGTTGACATTGAGCCCTTCGTCTCTGCTACGAAGTAGATGTGTTTGACTGAACCCTCCTTGAAGGAAATGGCCCAGTCGGGATTGTAGTCTCCAACCGGGGTCGGAATAAGGAATCCTCTTGGAAGCTTTGCGTAAACCACTACTTCCTCGCTGGTGTCCAGCTCTGTTACAAACTCTCGCTCTACTTTGGAATCGGTTACGACATAATCGTATATGTGATTCTTGAGTTTCTTGGTGGCCTTGGTGAAATCCTGTTTACTCTGCCCGGCGGTGAAAATATCGACATCGTGGCGCTCTGTGATTTCGTCATAGCTGAGACGCTCGATGATGATAGTCGCCTTTTGCTCGTTGATCAGACGCGTTGCTTCGGCAATGAAATGTTCAGGCTTTTGTTTGAATTGCTTAAATACTACCGGTTGAATGCCGCCCAGGATTTCGGCAATAGTCTTCCGTGTCAGCTGTGTGTTTTCTGCCAATTTGCCAAGGAGGTCGTACTTGACCATCGAATGAATTGAAGATTTATGAGTTTCCACAGTTGTATTTTCGAGCGTGAACCCTTCACCACTCTTGAGTTGAGAGTCGGTGATCTGGCCCTCCTGGATGCCGGACTGGATGGTGTACTGCAGCGGCGTTACCCGCAATTCTTTATCGAGTGCGCGGATGCTTTTACGGACGAGTTCACTTGAATCAAACTCGACACGATAGACGGCCTTGTGATTAATGCGGTTCCAAAGCTCCTGAAACTCTTTCTTTTCGAAATTTGTGTTCAGAGGATTGGTTTTTGATTTGCGTTCATCTCCCACATCCGGCAATTGGGATTCGCTGAATACGCCGTCGATCAATCTGAAGATCTGGTCGGCATGAGGGGCAAGTTCAGGGGGCAAGGGAGCCAGATCACCATTGGCTTTCGCAGTGTGATAGGCTTCTGCCACTTGATCAGTATCATCCGTATAGTCGTTCTTAACCAGATATCTGTAAATCTGCTTGGCCATGACTGGTGTGATTTCCACGGTGCCGGTTTCGGTCACGATGGTTTTGCCGGTGAAATAGGACTCGTCTGCCTTTCGCGGTCGTGACGAAAGGGAATCGCTGATTTCGCGCTGGAGGTTGGCTACAAAATCCTTGTAGCTTTCGCTGGCTACCACGGTGAGGATGTTGATGTCGTGCACGGTGGCAGCATTATCTATACGATCACCATTCTGATTAACCGATATTCTGAGACCTCGCCCCACTTCCTGACGGCGAGAAATGGTGTTGTCGCTGTGCTTCAGCATGCACAATACGAAGACGTTCGGGTTGTCCCAACCTTCGCGCAGTGCGGAATGCGAAAAAATAAAGCGAACCTGCTTCTTGCGTCGTGTTTCCTCGTCATCAGTCGCAGCAGGAAACAGCAACAATGATTCCTTGTCCTTTAGTATTAGATCGTAGGCATCCACGTCATCCGAGAGTCCTGCTTCTTCTCCACGGGTCTTAAAGCTTGGGTTGGTAAGCTTCTTTGTCTTCTTATCAATTGAGAAATATCCGTTGTGAGTATGGGTTGTCTTTATGCCTGTGAGGAACTGTCGATAATTTTCATCGAGGAATAGTTCACCCAAAATTTCATTCTTGAGCTGCTCGTACTCCTCCTCAAAAATTCGGGCATACTCACCTTTTTCATCGGGTTGGCTGTAGTCCCTGTATTTAACCACTTCGTCGATGAAGAAGAGCGAGAGAACCTTGATCCCCTGTGAAAAGAGCAGTTTTTCCTTCTCCAGGTGCGCCTTAATGGCCTCGCGGATTTGAATTCTCCGGATCGTAGATTCGGTAACATTACCAATTGCGTCGCCAGCCGTAAGTACCAGGCCATTTGTAAATTCCACGGTGTCTTTATTTGCGTCAATCTGGGCAATCACAAATCCGCGATACTGGTCCAGTTCGTGTGACTCCGTAAAGAGGTCTCTTCCTTTTTCGAACCGCTTAACGATAGGCTTTATGACGTTGCCTTGGCGAATCTCCAACTCAATTCGAGCGACAGGCGCTTTTTTGGATATCTCAATGGATTCCAGGTAAAGATATGCGTTTGTTCCAGCAAGACCCTTTACGGAAATGCCGCGAACAGCGATCTTCTTAACGAGTTTCTGGTTGTAGGCATCAAGAGCATCAAGACGATGAATCTTATTGTGAATTGTTCGGTGAGTCGCCGAGTAGCGCAGGATCATCAGTGGCTTAAATTTGGTAAGCGCCTCCAGTGTTTTGGCGCCTTCCATTTTCTGCGGCTCATCCAATATCACAATGGGGCGGTTGCTGCTGATGACGTCGATAGGGCGGCGTGACTGGAAATCGTCCAATTCGTCGTAGATTCTGCGGTTCTCCTTGCCGGTGGCATTGAACGCCTGGATGTTAATAACCATTACGTTAATGCCCGCATCGGACGAGAAGCTCTCCAATGGAGACAGATCCTTAGAATTATAGATGAAAAAGCGGACCTTCTTCCCGTAGGTCTCAGTGAAATGGTCCGCGGTAATTTCGAAAGACTTGTATACGCCTTCTCGGATTGCAATACTGGGCACCACAACGATGAACTTGGACCAGCCGTAGCGCTTATTCATCTCGAAAATAGTTTTGATGTAACAGTAGGTCTTGCCCGTCCCGGTTTCCATTTCAACATCGAGGTTGATTTTGCACCCGGCGCTGACGACTAACTTATCGGACAATGGTAGGTTCTGCATCCGCTGAACGGCATGGATGTTTTCAATTAGCTGGACTTCGGTCGCCTGTATATCGGCATTTTTCAAGCCTTGCCCCTCATAGAGACCAGGCTGGTAATAACCAGATGCAGTTTTTTGACCTCTTCCAGGGTCGATACGGTATGCAATCCCGGAAGTGTTCACCTGTCCGGCGAAACATTCGACAATTGCTTCTACTGCACTGGTCTGATAGGGCTGGACTTTGAATTTGAGTTTCATTCCATGCCCCCTATATGGACTTCACTTCGGTGGATGGAGACATCTGTTTAAAGATCTGTTCGACATTGATCTTAACTGCATCCGACACAAAACCGTTATCGCGGAAAACAACCCGCAAAGGCTCGAATCCGGCCAGTTCCTTAACGAATTCCTCGTTCACAGCGGTATCGAAGCAAGCCAGCAGCGCGTTTTCATCGACGAAGAAAACCGTCTTGCCTTTAATTATTTCTTTACGGATGGGCAGCGACAGGTCCACTCCCCAGTCTAATAGAACTTGGAACAGTAAGTCTTCAGGGCTGCGTTCGGATTTAATGTTGTTGGCGAAAGCCTTCAGCTGGACTTGCTCGATGACGTCCGGCGTGTAATACACATCTTTCATGTTGGAGGTGTCGATTTTGAGTACGCGGAAGCCGATGTCTTTGTTCCAGTTTTGATGGCACTCGCTTTCTAATATTTTTTTGCTCGCCCGGCGCATGCGTTCTTTGCTAATGGCAGCAATCGTTTGATAACCAGCTCTAAATGCAACTGAATTTTCATTAGTAGCCTCAGGAAGTTGGATCATAATAAATTTGCGATTGCCACCATCTACTGAATTTTGTTCCAACACGCCTTGCGCAGTAGTTGCAGACCCGGCAAAAAAGTCAAGCACGATTCCCTCATTCACAGAATTAGTGCCCAATTGTAGTATTTTTTTAAGTAAGCTTACAGGCTTTGGATGATCGAAGATTTTCATTCCATCGAATAATGCGTTCAAGTCTCGTGTTGCCTTCTTGTTCCCTTCTTCATCAGCCCAAAGATCGGATGACTCTCTGCCATCTTCATTTAAGTAATGTTTCTGATAGACTTGCCATTTCTCTTCACCATTTTTCCTAATTTTTTTCCAGGCGATATATCCTTCTTCAACAAGTCTTGCATACGTTTCTTTGCCACAAACCCATCTACTCTCCCATCCTTCAGGAGCAATGGGATAGACTTCTTCTCCAGCAGGAGAAATGACTGGGTAGTACATATTTGGTCTATCTTCTCTGCGATTCTCTCCACCAGTACGCCGAAGAGATCTTGTGAGATATTTTCCTCGCTCGTCTTCCTCATTGTATATTTCCATCTGTCCATCGGACATTGGTAGCTTTTGAAGTGAATAGTTATCTGCTTTTGAGTAAATCAGCAAGTAATCAAGTTCTCTTGCCACTCCTCTACTGCCTGTTCCCATCCTGGTACCAGTCGCTCGTGAAATAATACCGATATAGTTTTTCTCACCGAAAATCTCATTGCATATTTTAGTGAGATTAGGAGCCTCATTGTCGTCGATTGAAATAAACACTACACCATCATCTCTTAATAAATTTCGCCCTAATTTGAGTCTTGAATACATCATCGATAACCAGTCTGAATGGAATCGACCATTCGACTCTGTATTGGCAACAAGTCGGTTCCCTGCTTCATCTTTTTGGTTGGACCGCGTCAAAAATTCATCGGCGTTTTCAGCAAAATCATCTTCATAAATAAAATCATTCCCAGTGTTATATGGCGGATCGATATAGATCATCTTGACCTTGCCAAGGTAGGTTTCCTGTAGCAGCTTCAACGCGTCCAGGTTGTCGCCCTCGATGAATAGATTCTTTGTAGTATCGAAATCCACGCTTTCTTCCCGGCACGGTCGCAGTGTTTTTGCAATGGGAGCATTGGCGGTGAGCAATGCCTCTCGCTTACCGGGCCAATCGAGGTGATATCGTTCCTGCGGACCTTCCACAATGGATTCACTCAGTTCCTGGCGCAGTTGGTCAAAATCCACCGTCATCCTCAGTTTGCCTTCTTCGCCACGGGCTTCGGTCACGCAACCTGGAAAAAACTCGCGAACGCGGGCGATGTTTTCCTGGGTCATATTGGGCGAGTGCATTTTCAATTTTTCCATTCGTGTTTGTCCTTTATGGTGTGACTCCCGCCAAGGAGCGGAGATTCTTAAGTTCCTGCTTTAAAGCGCGGAGCTCCGCGTTGATTTCAACTTTGCGATTAAATTGTTTCTCCTTGCGGAGGCGAGATTTGCATTTTTCCAACTCTCGCTGCCTGTATCGGATCAGCTCCATTCTCGCAACAAAGGCCTCCAATCCTTCCCCTGCACGGGATTGGAATGGCTGCAGCGGAGATAACAGGCGAGCATACAAGACTTCAAGATCCAGTACAATTGGCAAGGGCGTTCGCTGAGTCCCACTCGACAACCAGGAAGTTTCAAAGTAACCGCTCAAAACCCATTTTGAGCTATCCGTTTCGTTGGGGCGCTTGTAAGCCGCGATGGACTTGACCTGATCTTCGTAATGAAGCTCAAAGATGATTGGAAAATGGATTTCCTGGTCAATGCACCGTAGCACATCTTCTTTGAGTTCACCTGTTCTAAGGTAAATGTGGAAAATTTGAATTTCAGGTACCGCACGGGTTGAGGATAAATTGATTGTCTCGGGGGCAAGTTTGTATTGCCAAGTTATCCGCTCGACCTGCCGGACAAAAAGGTCCTTGACGGCAGTGCTTGGGCTTCCGTGCTCATAAATCTTATTCTTGGGCAGGACGCGTCCAAAGGCAGCGCTTTTGGGATAATCAAAGAGCACGGCTGTCATTCTTCATCCTGCACCACAAGAAATGCCACAAGCTCGAAATCGTCCAGCCCAGAGATCGTGTTAACCAGCGCTGTTGTTCTACCGCCGGAGAAAAGGCTATCCAAATCTTTTTCTTCCTTCACGTCGATCATCGAGCGTATGGCGGCACTCAGCAGATCGGAATAGACGTTCATGGTGCGTCCTTCATCCGTCTGATTATTAAAAAGACGGCAAACGGTCTGGATCGGCTCAGCCTCTCCCTTGCAGCTTGTACGCACCAAATCGAGCAATTTCTTAACCTCGGTGTGATTGGCGACAACTTCTCCATCCCTGGCGATATAAACCAGATAGTAAGGGTGCAGCCTGTTTTGCTGGCTAATGTTGACCGAATGGTTGAGGTTGCGCAACGCAAATATCACTCCAGGGCGCAATCCCAATTCCAGGTTTGCAGGTACAACCGCATGCATGCCGTTGGGCACCGTGGCCAGATCGCCATTCGTCTTCACATAATTCAGCAGGTCCATCCGGAAGTCGTTTAGCCCCAGATCGGTAATGGATACGCCGGTTTTAAGGTCTTCAAGTTCGATCACTTCATCCTGCAGACGCCGGAGTTGCTCTTTTCGATAGGCGACATCACTGCCTTTGGCCGTGAGTACGTTGTCGTCACCGGTGGCTGATACGTCGGCAATCATCATCCGGTTTTCAACCCGTTCCTTGAGGTTGATGTACTCGTCCAGGGAAATATCGGGCCAGTAGTTAACCAACTGGATAGTCTTATTGAAGGAGCCGATCCGGTCGATTCGGCCAAAGCGTTGAATGATGCGGACAGGGTTCCAGTGAATGTCGTAATTCACCACGTAATCACAATCCTGAAGATTCTGGCCTTCTGAGATGCAATCCGTACCGATTAATAGATCCAGTTCGATGCGTTCATTTGGCAACACCAGCGCCTTTTCCTTGGATCGGGGTGAGAAAAGCGTCAGTATGGATTGGTAATCGTAGCTTTTCTTGAGTGTTGATTTTGGCGCGTCCTTGCCTGTGACTTTGCCGGAGTGCAGGCCTTTCGTAGTCAGAAGAAGACCCGCAAGGTTGTTGTACAGGTAATTGGCAGTATCGGCAAAGGCGGTGAAAAGCAGGACCTTCTTATTGCCGTCATTAATTGGGTTTTCAATCTTTTTCAATATGAGGGCCTGGAGATGCTGCAGCTTTGTATCGTCCTCGGGTGTGACTTTTGCCATTGAGTCCAGCAGGGCGTTAATTACTGCCAGATCACCTCTCAGGTCATATTCCCATGAGGGGAGATCCATGTCGGCAAGATTAATCTTGACCTTGCCGCCGATCTCATCGTCACCAAAATNNCTTTGCAGCGTGAGACGAAAGGCCTCGACAGAGCTTTCAAGACGCTTGAGCAGGTTAGTCGTCATGAGTGCCTGGAGGCTTCTCTCGCGATCCGCTTGACGTAGCCTGCCTTTGCCGCCTTCAACCAGCGTGTCATACAGGTCTTCATACTTTTTGAGGCGACTGGGCAGGATGTAGCTTATAGGAGCGTAGACGGCAAGCTTGAGCAGTGAGAGATGTTCGAAGATCTCGTTGAAGGCCATGACATCCGTGCGCCTGGTCAGAGGAGAATGAAAGGACAGGGGCTTTCGGCGCTCAGGAAATTGGCCAATTTCACTGGTATCGTAAAATGTCTGGATGTGTTTGCGTGAGCGAGCAATGGTGACGCTATCCAGCAATTCAAAGAAATCAAAATCAAGGGAATCCAGAATAGCCTTCGCCGTTCGATGTTCGGGGGGCAATCTTGACCATTGGTTGAATACCGTTTGAGCATTGCGGAAGATTTCTTCCACCGTTTTGCCTGTGCGAAGCTTCTTGCTGAGGTTTTCCGATTCGCCTTCGTAAGCTAGTGCGAGTTGATTTCTCAAATCACTGAAACGATTGTTGACCGGTGTGGCTGATAGCATCAATACCTTTGTTTTGACCCCTTCGCGGATTACCTTACTCATCAACCTCTGGTACCGAGTTTCTCTGTCTTTGAAGGCCTCGTTGTTACGGAAGTTGTGAGATTCGTCGATTACGATCAGATCAAAGTTACCCCAATTGATGCGATTGAGGGGAATACCGAACGAACTTCCCGAGGTGCGGGACAAGTCTGTGTGGCAAAGAACATCATAATTGAAGCGGTCTTTTGCAAAAATGTTGGTCGTGAGATTGCTGTTGTAGTTCAGCCAGTTATCCGACAGCTTTTTGGGGCAAAGCACCAGCACTGAACGGTTTCGAAGTTCGTAGTATTTTATGACTGCAAGGGCAGTGAAGGTTTTCCCCAAACCTACACTATCGGCCAGAATACAGCCGTTATAGGTCTCAAGCTTGTTGATAATGCCTATAGCGGCATCGTGCTGGAAATTGAAAAGCTTGTTCCAGACCAGCGTATCCTGGTAACCCGTCCGGTCATTTGGTAAAACATCTTCGTCGATGTCATCGAGAAATTCGCTGAAGATGTTGTAGAGCATCAGGAAATAGATACGCTCGGGTGAATTTTCCTGGTATACGGCGGCAATGTGATCACAGATCTCTGCGGAAACATCTTCAAGCTTTGTCGGATCGGCCCAGATTTGGTCGAAGAGTTGGAGGTAGGTTTTCGTAAACTGTGTCTCATCGAAACGATTTACAATGTTTGAAACGGCGTCCCCTTGCTGATAGCCAAGATCCACTGCAGTAAAGCCATGAAGGGGCATGTACGCAAGGTCCATTTGTGGCCCTTGAATGCATGCAAACTGCTGCATTGAGGACCGGGTCTTGTTCGACCGGAACCGAGCCTTTCTTAGCATCCATTCAGCGCATTCGCGTGCTATTGCTCTCTGTGTGAGTTTATTGCGAAGCTTGATTTCAAACTCGGAACCATAAAGGCTACGTTCACGGTTTGCCTTGGGAATAAAAAACTCCCGCCGTTCTTTTCGGAGCTTATCGGTAACCTCATTGGGAACGAAGGTAGGGGCGGTGAAAATGAACTCCAGCGATTCGATCTTTGAAAGCTCTGATTTGAGTGCTTCGTAGGCATAAATGGAAAAACAGGAAGCCGCAATCTTGAGTCTCGATTTGGGGAGGATAGACGCCTTCAGATCATCGCCCAGTAAAGAATTGATGTTGTCAATGATCTTCATTAGCTCAATCCTTCTAATTACGCTCCGCCGCTCCGTAGAGATGCCTTTCGAGTTTAGGTAGGGTGAGTTTTGCCAACTGGTCACTCCATTTCGTTTCAGAATGAATAAGATCCCGACTTATTCATTGTCTTTTCAGTGAGTCGTTCATGCTCCGACAAAAGATAGGAGAGGTAACTGCGAACGAGATTACAGAAGAGCCGTGCCTCATTTGGAGTTAGATCCAGCCCCGCTCTGAGATCCAGACCGTGGCGTACACCCCCTCCTGTTGGAGATGAGAGGTACCCATGAATATTCGTAGCCCATCCTAAAATCATATCGAGCGTTTTCCCGGAATGTGAGCCGCGCAGTTCTTTGACGATTGTATTGAAGTATTTGCCCTCGATTGTTCCCGTCTCCGTTTCGAGCCCACGGAAGGCAGTGGCAACCGACTCAAGTAACCACAAGCTCTCTTGGACAGCTTCTCGCCCATGCCCCTCAATGAGCAGTTGTTCAGCCCTTTGCAGAGAACTTTGGAGAACCTCACGAGCTTTCTCGGCTAATGTAGGCGGTCTTTCCGGCACCGGGACAACGGTTGCATTAGAATCTCTGGGCTTCAGGTAGGGAGGCTCAATTTCGTACCCTATGCCGTGCTTCCAGCAAATCTCGTTGATCATTGCAGCATCTGGGGCGAAGAGGTCTTCATCTTTCCCTCTGAGGGATTCGCACGCTACAAAGTAAGCTTCAAGAAATAGAGGAGCGTTCTCCGCCACCGCCAACATCGCGGCTTGTAGGTCTGTATCAGCCCACCCAGCGTTTGAACTTCGGTAGTGTGGATTACCATTGGCTGCACTGAAAAAATCCTTAAAATGCTCCAGAAAATCCTGTAGGTCACCTTGTGCTGCGACCTTCCTGATCATGCCGAGGAACTCGTCAACCGCATCACTCGGAATTCGCTCAGTCGCCCAAGTATTATCCTTAGGGGGCCGGAAACGCCAGGCGGGGGGGAATTTCAGTGCCACGCCAAAAACCTCCTGAAGTACTCGTCAGGACCATTTAAATGGTCATCCTGCACATTCTGAGATGTTAATTTGAAAAACTGCTTACCGGTAGATAGGCTTCTGATGTCTGAGATGCATGTCGGCGAATGCGGTTAACAACATCAGACATACCCATTACGCCACTTAGGACGTAGTAAACGTGAGTGTGATCCATCAGCAGTAGGGGTGTCTTTTCACCGGAAGCCTCCTGGATCGCTACTTTGCTGTAACTAGAAATCGATACCATTATGCCCATCGTGTTATCAGCCTTCGATGTAACTTTCCTGTAAAAGGTATCGATATCAGTGGCCCCTGCTTGCTCCGATGTAAACTTGAGTTCCACTAAGTATGTAGTACCAGAAATCGTCATTGAGCCATCAATCTGCCGCCCTGCATGAACATATGGACGCCGATTGATGACTTCGCAAAAATCCAGAAGATCATAAAACCAGACCTGAAAATCGTAGCCAGCTCCTTGCGTGCCAATACGCTGTCCTAACTCAGTCAACTTGTCGCTGAGTTTCTGGAGGGTTTGCTGTGAACGACGAGTTTGAAGCTGGCGGCTTTCGAAATCTGCCCTTGCTTTTTGTTTCTGCTCCTCGGATTCGATTTCGTCTTCCTGCCTCTCCGAGTAAATCTTAAGCTTTTGGACTGCATCATGAGCGGCTTTGATTTTCTGCTCACAGTCTTCCCAATTCTCTAAGTCGGGGAAACTTTTCTGTTCCATGAGATTGCTGGCAATCCTCACTAATGCGAGCTTCCCGTTGTCAGTTTTGGGGAGTTCATAGAAAATGCGGTCCAGAAAATCCCGTTTGCTTTCGTCCGAACTCCACGTTGACAGGAAGTTCTCTGAAATGCCGCATACCCGGAGAAACTTTCTCAGGGCAATTCTTCTCCAAAAAGACTTGAGACATGCATCATAAATTAGCCCGATGTAATAAGGAGTAAGCCGTGATTTCATTCCGTATTGGCCTCCCAGAAGGCTCATCGGTCCCATATCCAACGAAAGCATGTTTCTAAACCCGATTTCCTGAGGCATTATTGCTCAGTGTGCCCTGGAATACAAGGAGGGGATTGTGCGGAACAACGAAGCAGACGAGATGGGGGAAATGCAAACCACAATCTGCCACCTCTCAGCCATTTTCAGGATATAACCCATATCCAATACCCGGTTCCCACAACGACGCCCTTTTTTAAAGCTACATGTGGGCCAAGAGTCCCATATTCCTTCTTTCAATTGCGTCCCGCGCCGATCTCAGGTAGGATTCATCAGATAGCTCAAGGATAATGATCGAATTTGGAGTGATGTCGTACGCCAACTTTGCCCATTTGTGGGAATAGATCTCGCGGATGGGCTGAAAAATCGAGACAGAAATTGCACTGAGCACGCGGAAAGAGGCTGTAAACCAAAATGGCGAAGATTGAAAACTATAAATACAGCATAGAGGAAGCATTTGGTGAGTGCTTCTACATTGTGCCGGATTACCAGCGTGAGTATGTCTGGACTGAGAAGGAAGTCCAGCAACTCCTCGACGACATCAACGAACAAATTGACTCCGGCAATGGCCAGGAGTATTTCATTGGGACGGTGCTGGTTTCGCCTGGGGCACAGAAGAAGCATTATGAGGTCATCGATGGCCAGCAACGGCTGACAACGTTTTTTCTTCTACTTTGCGCGCTCAAGCAACTCTTCCGTGGTGAGCCTCATGTGGCAGCTCTGAGCGGGCTGATTTCAACCAGCTACACTGACAAAGAAGGTAATATCCGCGCCAGTCTAAAGCTCGATCCTCGCTATGAGAATGCCAGCGAGGTTCTTAGAAAACTAGTAGAGTTGGATGCTGACCCGCAGACGGTGAGGACAGGTGTCCACGCGGCGGGCATAGCCAGCTTCGGCTCCTTGGAGAATTTGCTAAGTGCCTACGATACAATCTACCGATTCTTGAAAGCCAACTACGACGACGTTGTCAAACTCAGCAAGTACTGGGGCTATCTCGCCAATTATGTAGTATTCATTCAGATCTCCACAGACATTAGCAGTGCCCTCAAGATTTTCGAGACCATTAACGAGCGTGGTATCGGCCTTAATCCAATGGATCTGCTCAAAAACTTGCTATTCACTCATGTGCGTCAAGAGCAGTTTACGGATCTGAAAAACGAGTGGAAAAAGGTCACTAAACCATTGGAGGAAGCGAAGGAAAAGCCGCTTCGGTTCCTGCGCTATTTCCTGATGGCAAATTACGTGATTCGGAATGGCCGTGGCGATGCAGTCGTCCGCGAAGACGAGATTTATGATTGGTTCAGTAACAAGCAGAACGCCGCAGTGTGTGACTACGTAAACAAGCCGTTCGAATTCGTGCGCAAGATCATCCGGAATGTTGAGAACTATCTAGCTTTCAATAAGGGCTGCGGCATTGACAGGCAGCCGAGTCTGGCAATGGACAGCCTACAAAAACTGTGCGGCGGCGCATTCAGCTTGCACAATGTCTTGCTATTGGCTGCAAGCAACTTCCCGAAGCCGCTTTTCGACCACTTCGTCCGTCAACTGGAGAGCTTTCTCTTCTACTATATCTTTACTAAAACTCCGACTAAAGACTTGGAGCGCAGTTTTTCGACTTGGGCCGATGAAATTCGCGCCATTAGTGAGACTGCCGATCCAACGGTACAAGGCGACAAGTTAAATGCCTTCATCACCCAACGTTTCCAGAAAAATATGGATGATAAGGAAACAGAACTCACGGACGCCCTCAAGCGCTACACATTATTCTCGATGCAACAGTATCGGACCCGCTACTTCCTCTCAAAGCTGACGCAATATGTGGACATGGCTTACAAGGGTCTGAAAGTTCCAGGTTCGCTAGGTGAGTACACTGTGCTCCAAATCGAACATATCCTGCCCAATAATCCCGAAATCAGCCTCCGCGCATCGTTTGAGGAGAAAAATCCACACGCTCAGTATGACGACTACAGGAATCGGCTGGGGAATTTAACGCTATTGGAAAAACCGATCAACATAGTCGCAAGTAACAATTTCTTTGCCAACAAGAAAGCCGTGTACTGTTACTCGAAGAATTACCTTACCAGCAGCATCGCGGAGATTAAGACTGTTGGACAAAATTCATCGATCAACCGGATCAATGAGAAGCTCCAAGCCTTCGAAGACTGGTCTGCTGCCAGTATCGACAAGCGACACGAATTACTTATGGGGCTTGCTCGTGACGTATGGAGAACCGCCCCTTTGGCAACCGGCTAGAGTGTTAGCCTGAATTAATGATGCTGAAGATTGGGATGCCGCACATGACGGATTCTGAGTCTCGTTTCAACAGAGCCATGTTGGATATCTATCGAAGAGCGAAAGAAGAGTGCAATTACAACGCTACACGTTTCCTTCAGATGATATCCGAAAGGGGCGGCGTAGCAACGGCGCATGCCCTTCTCGCAACACCTGGTCCCTCCGATGGCTTCACCGCCTTATGGGAATGCGGCCGACTCGATTTAACTGTGGAAGCTCATGTCCTCAAGCCAGAGTTTATTCGTCTGTTTACTGAAGAAGAAAAAAACATAGCTCGTACTCGACTGAATGAGTACGGGTATAAGTCTTGAAAATCTTTAGCATGTCCCTTCGGTTCTGCCCCGGAGGAGATGGAAATCTGCCCTGGCAGATAAAGCAAACATTTTGGGAGATCCAAACCTCCTGATGCAAAGGAGCCGCTAACCAAAATCCCACCTCCGAGAAACCATTTTCACAGCCTGCCCCATATCCAAAACCCGGCCATCTGAAAACCCTTTCGCAGTCATGGATCGTGGCCATTAAAGAAAAATCTTTTCTTAGCCGATAGTAATCCTGAATATGCTCACTGAATTTTCGGCACGATTTTCACCAGACCATGTATACTTGCCGGAAATCAATGAAGGATATCGAGGGAGGCAATTGAAATGGCTCCAAAATTGAGATTTCCAGAGAAACAACTTCCGCTCTTTGCTGCGCGGTACCAGTATCCGTTGGAGGAGAAAACGGTCATCGGTCTTAGTCCGATCATTATGAAGCGGGGATACATGCAAAAAGAGGAGCTGAGAATAATTGCCCACTGGAAGGCCCCTCGCAGTGCTGGGCGCATGGAGAACAACGAGGAAGAATATGTTAGGGAGATTACAAAATACGCTTTTAGCGCAACAACTGAGCGAGCGCGCATCGAAGTACTAACCAATCTTGATGGAGTCCAGTGGCCGACAGCCTCCGTGATCTTGCACTTCTTCCATAAAGATTTATACCCCATAATGGATTTTAGAGCGTTATGGTCGGTATCTCTGGACGTTCCAACTCAATACTCGTTCGGTTTCTGGTTTCCATATGTAGAGTTTTGCAGAGATTTATCAAAGCGTGTCAATATCGACATGAGGACGCTTGATCGGGCGCTATGGCAATACTCGAAAGAGAACCAGTGAAAGCTTTTCAGTAAAAAATCGTCCGGCAGCGGTGGTACGGGCGTTTGCGAAATGCATCGAGCTGGCCCAAACGCCAGAGCCAGTTATCGACCATGGTGCTCGTAAGCTTGCGCCCGTGCTCCTGGAAAGCTTTTCTAAGTTCCTCGACGGCCCATACGGACATTGCTCGAATCTCGACTTCCTCTTCTGAGCCTCGTTGGAGGGGTTGGATGGCGTCTATTCCGGTCGAGAGTTCCGCACTATATGAAATAATTCCGAGTTCTCGGAGCACCTGTGGAAGCTTGTAGTCGGCAAATGCGGTGAGCCGCTCTATATCATTGAATTTGCCCCATTTGTCTCCCCCGAACGCGGTGAAAACGTCAAAAGCAAAAATCTGGGCTCTTTTCCAGAAATAAACTCTTTCGGTTCTATAAAGGGCCACATCGCGGAAGCTCGGAAAAAGAGAGACAATACTGCTGACCAGCCGAACGGCACTGCCCGATGCTGCATCGAACAGGGACATGATATCGCCGTCGAGTTCGGACAGAATTATCGAGCCTGCCTCCCGGAGGTTTTGCAGTCGATCTTCAAACATTGGCGCACTGCCCTGGCCTGAGAAGATTTTGGCCAGGTCGCCTGCGCTGATACCCGACAGGAAATGAGGATCGGTTATGGGGAAACCCTGCTTTTGCGCCCGTTTTAGACTGGCGGCAAGACCCCAGTATCCCGAGTAAGGCTTACCGTTGTAGATGACCGTCCAGACCTGCTCGCCCGGATCAGGCCAGAAACAGTGGTTCAAGACGTCGAGAGCAAAAATCCAGCGAACGCTCTCTGCAGTCTGGTCAAAGAAATGGCAGGGATTTTCCCACGATGAAGACGGATCGACCGCTTGCCCCCATTTGAGTATTGCCGGGCCGATCCGATCCGGATGAAATGTGACCGAGCGGCTTTGAGCAACCACCCGCTCGACCGAGGCAAGGACCTGGAAGTCTCTCAATGGAAAATCCTGAAGGAAGTATGACCTGAATAATGTATCAACGTCGCTCTTTGCGAACGCCGAACGCGTTCCGACGCGGGTTCCGTCATGCGAATAACCGGGGCTCTATCACCCGGTCCCAACATTCCTGCATGCTGTTTCTATAATCCCGAATTGCCCCAGCACATCCTGGGAATCGTCTTGAGATAAATCAGGTAGTTACCGGAACTGCTTTACAAGTCCCCAATTGGCTGATTAGCTCTAAGCACTCCTTTTCATTGACTAGTTTTTCCAGGGCGTGGCGAATTACCTCCTTCACCTCTCCCATTGGCACGCCGGTTTTCCTGGAAATGGTAAAGTTATTCATTTCAAATTCACCATTCAGAAGCTCGAATTTTCGATACAGTGCATCGAATTCTGTAGGTGTCAAATGCTTCCTGAAAATTTTACAGGCAGCTGCAGACCAATTCTTTTTTTCAAGTTCCGCATCCGGATCGGCGATGGGAGAACCGATACCGTAGGAATTATCGATGTTTTCTGCAATCGGTGTTCCGTCTTCTTCGGTGCCGTCCTCAAGTGGGACAGGGTAAGCAGCGTTCAGGGCATCTAACGCCAGTGCATTATCGGTTTCAATCCCTTTATGCTTTTGAAAAAAGGCGTTTCTAGCTTTATTGTCAACCTGAAGGTAGAAAGTGTCTCTGCGAATCCTTTCGTAAATGCGTTCAAGTATCCACAAACGAGCGACTGTGCTAAATTTCACTGGCGTTCCGTTCTTAACTCGATTGAAAGCATATTTATGTGCAGCTAAAACTAAACCAAGATTTCCCTCTCCTTGACGCTCCGAAGGTGACAAATTGCCTTTTGGTTCCCAACATAATTTTGGGACCAGTAGTATACCGCTAATACAAAGCTCCTTAATAATATCCGAATATTCTCGATCAAGTTCTAGGTAAGTCTCAGGAACAGCTCCGGTTGCCTTTAGCTGCTTGATCTCGGTTTTCATTACCTGGAACAGGAACAATCTACTTGGGCTCATTTGTTTTACTATCCTGGACTTAGCATCTAATGGGAAATCTTCAGAACTTAAATCATGCAAAAACAGTTTATACAGTTCATCATTGGCTTCATTGTCTAATTCACAATTAGGAAATGCTGCTTCCTTACTTCGTTTCCCCTCAAGTGCTTTAGCGGCTAACCGATAAAGTGTATGACTATTTGACAATAACTCAAACGCTCTCTCAATCCAAACGTCTGTCCTTTCACGGAGCGCCTCAAAATCGATTTCATGATCCTCATACTCATTCCATGCTTTATCAAGGTACCGGGGGTCAGTCACTGTCAGCTCCTTAAACGCAATAAGATTTCTGTCCTCAGAGAAAGCCCTCAATTCACATCCGTCGCTCTCTCTTAGTTTCAATCGGATTTTCGAGGTATTTACTGGAGGAGTTTGTTCTGAGCGTCTATGGGGCTCTGTTTCGGGCCGAAGGGTATTCCTCTACCGCGCGTGCAAACTTCATATCGGTCTTTGATCACATTGAACAAATGCCGTCTCACATTTTTCTATATTGATTTCAGTATTCAGAATCGAGACGGACGGGGTCCGTTTCCAAAAAAACAATCTAATTGAGGAGCTTGAAATGCAAATACAATTACACGAATTCAAGGCAGAGAATCAGAAAATCTATATTGCAAGTGTCGGATGGATTTCAGTCTGAATCAATGAGAAGAGAAATGAGAATGCGTCATGAATTACATCGAGGAAATTGAGACTTTGTTGGACCGACTGGCTGAATCACAACCTTCAGGTTGGTCCGAATGCGTCGGCTTCTGGCAGGGTGTAGCGGAATATTTCGAAGGGACTGCATCAAATATCCGATCTGCGGTATTCGCCCACGAGATAGACCGAGAGTGAATTCTAAAAACCCAGAATGCAATGGGAGAGGATTCCTGAATATCGGACCCACCATATCCCCCAGTAAAAGCAGTTCGGCGAAGGGAAAAGATGATGAAATGCTGGACCTGGACTTTGAACCCGAAGGAGTGTTCTGCTCCTCGTGGGTTAAACAGAAGGAGAAAAACCTTGGAAACAACTACAGTTGATACGATGTTAAAAATGCTTGCCGCCGACGCTTTAATCGACCGGCAGGTAAAGGCTGTCTGGTGGGTCGGTGATTGGAAATTGTGCCTGCGCTTGAGCGGTGACGTGTTCCTCGACATCAGCACGGAGGGAATAAGAGTCGAATGCCCTGGCAGCGTAACATGTGTCGGGCTAGAGCCACTACCTGAAGAATGCAAACCGAAGAGAGAGGAAGGATAGTCATGGGAATTAAAATTGATAAACAATCCCACATCCGTCATATGGAAAAGTTCGCGGAATTTTGCCTGACAAAGCCTGATAGCCCTATTGTCGAGGTTCACCGGAACGAAGATAATTGCGCAGTTAGGCTGATCCTTCGGGATGGGGGTGAGTTGACATGTACAAATGGAATGGTCGCCCTTAGGTACAAAACAGAACCCTACGGTGCGCAGTGGGCATTATTCGCGGAGGAACCTAAAAAAGGTCGCCGCTCTTACGAGTATGTGAAAGTAAACCCCAACCCCTCGCAAAGTTAACCACGCGTAATTTCAATCTAACACAACGTAAGTAGCATTCGAACATTGTGAGAACCGGCGGCGGCCACACCAGGTCCCCGCCGGTTCCATTTTGAATCCCGGAGCGCCATTAAACACGCGGTCAGGCCGCCCATCCAGATATTGACGAGATGATGACTGCAGCCCTGAGAAACCGCCGCGTCCGCCTTCATCTTCATTGTCCCATACGGAAATCACGGCCAGCCAGCAAAATTCTCTCAAAACAGTTTCTCACCTCAAAGCCCCTTCCGGTCCTGTGGAACTGCCAAACAAAATCTGCCACCTCTCCCATTCACTGGACGTAACCCCCATCCTAACGGCTTTTCGGAATGACTGTTTCACGCCATGAGCAAGGCTTTTGAGACTTTCCTTTATAAGCATTTCGTCGCCGGTGAGAAAGTCACCCATCTCGGGCATTGGCTCAATGCGCCAATTGTCGGAATGGGGCCTGTGCCTTCCTGAGTAGAAAGTCTGGATCGAAAAACAGGGAACGTAAGGGAGAACAAGAAACCGCTGGTGGGTTAAGATGGCGGGAACAACCGCGCATATTCCTCTGATGCTGCTTGTTGACATTCTTTCTTTGAATATTCAGCTTGAACGCTTCTGTCGTTAACATAAGAATTATTAAAGGCGTACATTAGTGCCGTAGTAAGTATCGCCATTGGTGGTTTGTTATTGAGAATTACATCCCTTAGGGATTGGAATGCAAGTAGAATATGAAATTTATTCCTAGCAGAATTGATGTAAATGCTTTGTGCTATCCCTTTACCTCTCCCTATCTTGTACCCAGAGGTTGATATCATCACTCCCAAATTACAATGGTGTTCGTCCATGCGTCGGTAGTGGTGAGAGAATTCTCCCCCATCCACAGGAGTGGAGTGATTCTTGGCCTCCATGTAAACCTGTGGACCAATTTGCTCAGACTTCTCCTTCCCCCAACAACAGTCGATTGATGCTCTATTCGCAGGCCCGTAGCCGTCAACTTGCCACTTTGCAGTTTCGGTAATTTCTCCAATTTCTGTAATCAAACCGCCCTTCTCCAAAAAGTACCTAGCCACCTTTTCCAAAGGACGTCCTTTTAATTCGGTGGCGTCATCATTTGGCCCAAGCACAATTTGTGTAGACCTGACATACTCTCTATAAAGTTCCTCGAATTTTTCATTTTCCCATCCAGAACCTATAGCGCAGATCCATTCTACTGCAAACGGAAAATGCTTGGCAAAACCGGCCACTCTGGACTTGAACTCATCCCAAGTTGCGCAAGGGCTCTCACTCAATAGCGGCTCCTGATTTCCAGAAGGCTAACTGAATTTCAATATCTCTGAAGCCCTCGATATTTTTGCCACAGATCATGCAAGTGCCGTATTCCCCAGCTTCAGCCTTGCGCCGAATTTTTTCAACAGATGTTTCCTGCGAACCAATTGGGCTGTCGCAATTGCGGTGTCTCGGAATAAAAGTGGCCTTGAACACGCGGAAGGCAAGAAGAAGGTAAAAGACCTCTTTCACTAAACTACCGGGGAAGCCCGAAAGTTCCGACACTTCTTGTATGTCAATCGACTTGTCGGGCCGTTCGCTCATAAGTCGAACTACTTCTCCCAGGATCTTTTCCCCAGTGGTCGGTTCTATTCCGGCCTCTTGAAATGGGATCTGATCAGGCATCATTCACGCCTTCCTGGAATATCTTGTCCAGATCATAAGGGTTTTCTATCTCTTCAGTCTGTGACTGTTCTACAGCCTTGATGAGATTGTTGGAGATGGCATTATTATTCTTATCTAGCAGCAGTACTGGTGGATATCCGGTATTAGGCGGGCCATAGAGAGTTGAAGCTTTAACGTTGCCATTGCGATTGCGAAGCGGTGCTTGGAGAAGGAGTGAGTAGGTATAACTTTGTTCTTTGAGTGCCCTAAAAAGATTGTATAGGTTTGTATTAGCAAGCGGATAAGGGCATTCTCGCCGTTCACATTCAGTTTGAAGGCTCTGGGAAAAAGTATCTAATATCTTTTTCAAGGGGACCACGTTTTGAGTGAAATCAAAAGCCGCCTCTTGTTCAGGCTCGATTTTCCAACCCATATCGATAGCACCGAGCTGAGTTTCCAGAAACAATGTTAATTTCTTAAAGCTAATTCCGCCTAATTGGCCTGGTGCTATTCTCCCAATGATGGGTTGCATACTTTGAATGATTATCTGGTATCGTTCAGGAATTCTAGTCGCCCCGGATTGATCACTCGCAGCCTCTGAAAAGGTGGGCATCGAGATTTCAAGCAGTCGACGAGAGAAAAAGAAGTACGCCAGAACAGGAACTCTGGCCAAAAAAAATTCATTGTAATTACCGATTTGACCTTCGGGGGCAAGGAGTACTCTTGTGCATGAAAATAGCAAAGATGCGGAATCTTCACCATGTATTCGGATTGACTCAAGTTTGCACGCAGCACCAGCAGGATTGGTGAGGCCATTAAAAACCTTCTGGAAGCTGTCATTGTTCAAGGTGTAATGGTCCTTCAAAGAATTAAGCAAGTCTTTTGGAGAGTTATGTGGCACTTCCCCAGAGAGCCGAAGGTAAGACAATACTGGGAAATAAAAAGTATGGTCCAAGTAGGAGAGTGCCTCTTCGATCTGTTCGGCAGTGCGGAGTTGGGCAATTGCTCTTGCACAATCGTACCGCCGTGTGACTCCTCTCTTATCACCGCCCTCTCCTTCCTCGACTATTTCATTAATCTGGTCCGCGCTGATACCGAGGTGTTCTGCAAGTTCCCTCAACTGCTCTATCGGATATATCTTTCCCAGTACTCTGCTCGGGTCCAGTGATTCCCTGCGAGATCCGCATGCGGCCATAAAATCATCGTAGGATGCATAATCCGCCCCAATCATTATTAGCCCCCTTTTAGACTCACAAAAAAAGCCAACTCCTCCTCTAAGGTAGCGGGATAAAAAGTAAATGTCAAAGTCTAATCCTTGCCGCTGAATTCGCCCTACGGCGCGTTAGACTCATGATGGAGTTTTCATTCTGACACGCTTTTCACTCTCTTCCCTCCAAGTCTGTTGAAGGTCCTGTTCAACCTTGTAGGCGGAAACGAGGCGTATGGTGTCATGCTAACTGCGTTTGGGGTATGACATGTCCAAAGGGCGTGAGCAGATTGACCTCCTTGGAGTGGACAGGGCCGTGAGCGTGTCTTAAAGAACAGAAGTTTCGTACTAGCTGGCTGGACAAAAGCGAGCATCCATTCAAGGAGGATCAGAAATGAGCGGTACCAGAAAGATCAAGACGGTCTCCAAGAGCAAGCCCACAATTGAAGGCGCGGGCGTTCATCTCAAAAGAGCTTTCGGCTACTACCAGGTCCCGCAATTCGATCCATTTCTCCTGCTGGATGATTTTCGTTCGGACGATCCCGCTAAATTTCTTCCCGGTTTCCCCTGGCACCCTCACAGAGGTATTGAGACAATTACGTACGTGATTTCGGGAGATGTGGAGCATGGCGACAGCATGGGTAACAAGGGTGATATCACTGTAGGTGACGTACAATGGATGACCGCCGGAAGCGGCATTATCCATCAGGAGATGCCCAAAGGAGACAAATCAGGCCGCATGGGCGGGTTTCAGCTTTGGGCAAACCTTCCAGCTGACATGAAGATGATGGAGCCCCGCTACCGTGATGTACGGAGTAAGCAAATACCGGAGGCATCACTGGATGGAGGCATAAAGGTCAAAATAATCTGCGGCGAAGTAAACGGTGTCAGTGGACCGGTGCACGATATCGTGATCGACCCAGAGTACCTCGATGTCTCCGTACCATCGGGTTCCACTTTCACTCACCCGATCAAACGGGGCCATACCGCTTTTGCATATGTGATCGAAGGGAAGGGCTACTTCGACGACGAACAGGATTCCTTCGCCCATGAAGTGGTCGGCAAGAACTACTTTGACCTTGAGCGTGAATGCATCTGCGGCGATGGCGATCTGATCCTTTACGAAGACGGAGAAAAAGTCTCAGTCAGCGCTAAAGATAGTCTTCTGCGGTTCCTGCTGGTATCGGGCAGACCAATCGGCGAACCGATTGCCTGGTACGGTCCCATCGTGATGAATACTCAGGAGGAACTGAGGGTCGCTTTCGATGAATACAGAGCCGGGACTTTCATCAAGCACAAGAAACCCTTGCGCGAGTAGTACACTGAAACATTGAACCGTTGGGACATGCTATTGAAATTACAGTGAAATTATTAAATGGCCCCGCTAACCTGCAATACTCAAAACGTAGCCTTAGATAGTAACTTAGGTCATTGTCTCGATTCCCCGGTGCGGATGCCAGGGAAAGCCGGGGAGATACTTCGCAGGGTCATCGGAGCGAAAGTCGTCCAGCATAAGAAAAGGATCGAACTGCGGAACCTGGTAGTAGCCGAAAGCTCTTTTGAGATGGACGCCGGCCCCTTCTATGGTGGGCTTACTCTTTGAGACCGTTTTGATCTTTCTGAGCTTACTCATTCTTCACCTCCCAGAGATAGGTTTATTATCGGACTGCACGTCGTACAGAACGATTGTTAAGACAGGCTCTGCCTTATGTCCAGGCAGATGCAGGAAAACGGCAGGGGTGAATGGGCGGAGGTTGAAAATTCCCGCTCCCCGCTCCCCCCATCAGTTGTCTGTTTCGAGGCGTAGCAATCCCTTTAAAAATGTGCTATATATCAGTTCAAATCTTTGAGGCGCGGGGGAGAAATGTTCTTCCTGATCGGTGGGGTTCAGCCCAAGACTGTCACTTTGGACGAGACTCCAGGAATTTGCCAAGCCTGTGGCTTGGCGCAAGTCAGGCTGAAGCGGGTTGATTATTACCTGAGCGTGTTTTTTATGCCTCTTTTTCGTGTTAAAAAAGGTTACCCCGTTCTGATCTGCGGTCGATGCAGGGCGATTTCCTCTCCGGAAGGCAATATCCAGGGGGCCTCCCATGAAGCTCGCAAGGACGGGTGTCCACAGTGCGGCTATCCAGTGGCTCGCGATTTTCGCTATTGCCCTTCATGCGGAAGCCGAATATAAGGGGGATCGAGCATAAACGGTGGCAAAGATGAGCGAGAGCAAAAAAGTTTTACATTTTCCGACGGTTTCACAGCCCAGCATCGATGAGGTCCTGACGCTTTTTCTGAAGGATCAGCAAAAGCGGCTGAAGCCCCGGACTTTCAACAGGTATGAAGAGGTCATAGATCTTTTGCGCCATTGTCTGAACGGACATGGATATCATGACCTGGATAATTCGTCCGAAGTGGCGCTCTACGAAAAGCTTTATTTCCAGAAAAACCTCGAATTCTGTTTTATTTTCGGCCCCGAAAAGATTGTATCCTCCCTGCCCAATTTCTTGAACTATTTCATGATACGAAAAGTCATGGCTTCCGAGGCTTTGCTTCAGGCAGCGGGAGTAGTCGCCAAAAAACTGGTGAAGTGGCTGGAGGAAAGCGGTTACATTGGTAAGGAAATAGCCGACCGGGTCACCAGGCTTGCCGCCGAGGCGGCAAGGGAGCTTCCGGCGGCCGAACGGCTTGCAAGACTGATATACGAATACGCCCAGAGCCACGCTCCCAGATACTGGACCGCCGAGTTGGACGACTACTTCGTAATCGACCAGATCCATCCCGGAATCCTGATCCTGTCCGGGATAGCGACTTCTGGCATCGTTGAAGTGCGTGTCCCCAAAGAGATAACCGACCACTGCCGGAAAGGCTGGCAGGTCAACCTGCTTTTGGGTAAAACCCGAAACGGGTGGTGCATTCTGGAAACGGGAAACGTTTACCCCAATTAACCTCAGATTTAGGAATTGAGGGATTTAGGAATTAATCCCTGAACCCCTCAATCCGCAATCCTTTAATTTCCGGCTATATCCGGGTCCTGAACCCCCTGTTGATCCTATTGGATTGTGACTTTCTCTGTGGCGAGGGCTTGGGTTTTTCCAGCTTCCGCGAGGTTCCCCGTTACTTAAGCCGCGAATTTACGAAATCCCAGTTGATCAGATTGTCGATAACGGCCTGGATGTAATCGGGCCTTCTGTTCTGGTAGTCGAGGTAGTAAGCGTGCTCCCAGACGTCAACCGTCAAAAGTGGTTTGATTCCGTGGGCGATCGGGGTATCGGCGTTTCCGGTTTTCGTAACCGCGAGTTTGCCGTCTTTAAGCACCAACCAGGCCCACCCGCTCCCAAACTGGGTAACTCCGGCATTTTTCAATTCTTCCGCGAATTTTTGGTAACTTCCGAAGTCGGCGTCGATCTTTTGCGCAACCTCACCCGTGGGGCGGCCCCCTCCCTTGGGTTTCAGGCACAGCCAGTAAAATGAATGGTTCCAGACTTGGGCGGCATTATTGAATATCCCGGCCTTGGAAGCGTCCCCGACAACTTTTTTGATGATGGCCTCGGCGTCTTCTTTGTCCAGATCGGTCCCGGCAATGAGCTTGTTTCCATTATCGACATAGGCCTTGTGGTGCTTGTCGTGGTGGAACTCAAGGGTCTTTGCGCTGAGATAGGGCTCGAGCGCGTCTTTCGCATAGGGCAGGTCTGGCAATGTAAGCGACATAAATCTCCTCCTTTTAAGGTGCTCTGGTTAACGACTCTCCATGATGGATCCGGTGGATTGCAAAACTAAGTCGTTCGCAAAATAAGCACGCCCTGCGTAATGCTCAAGTGTGGAGGCATATCGGATTTAATCCAGCGGAGGGTTGAAATAGCCGAGCCCGACATCCGGGAATTCATCCCGGATTTGAGAGATCAGGCGCTGGATTCCAATCTTCTTTTCGCTCAGGTCCGGTCTGAGCTTGCCCAGATACCAGTCCGGGTCGATGTTGAGGTTTCGCATCTGGATCAAATCCAGGCGGGTTTCGGATATCAGCTTCCTGAGAGCGTTCCATTCGCTTTCCTGATCTGTAAATCCAGGGAGAACGAAATAATTGATGGATGCGAAACCGCCGTTCGTTTTAACGACGGAGATGGAGCGCCGTGCGTCCTCGAAGCTATAACCCTTTGGGCGGAAGTATTTCTCATAATACTCGGGACGCGCGCTGTTCATGCTGACGCGGATGCTCTGGAGACCGGCGCGGCAGAGCTTTTCCACAGCGTCGGGAAGACTTCCGTTTGTGTTCAGGTTAATGGCGCCTCGGCCTGTGGCTTTGCGCATCATGCGGATAGAGGCTTCAAGGGTCTTAGCCTGCAGCAGAGGCTCCCCCTCGCAGCCCTGCCCGAAGCTGACCACTGCTCGAGGGGCCTTCTTAAGGTGAGGGATTGCAACCCCGCATATCTCATCAGGGGTAGGCACGAAGGTGATACGGTCCTGGGTTGCGCACAGGCCGGCGCCATCCTGGCGGCTGATGCAACCGATGCACCGGGCGTTGCACTCCGGGGAGGTGGGGAGCGGGGCCTCCCAGCGGTTCATGAACAGGTTTCTTGCGGCAGGGCAGCCGTAGGTGAGAGCGCATCGGCCAAGGTGCTGCAGGAGCCTGTTTCCACGCTCGGCTTTCATGCGTCCGCCGGCGTTTCGCTCGATTAGCTTTGGGTCAAAATTGCGGAAATCCTGCCGCTGGTCACTGTCGATTCTCACTGCTGGAACCACAAAGCCGCCGTTTTGCCAGCCCACGGCAGTGTAGGCGAAAAGAGGCAAAATAGGCGCACGGGCATCGGCCCTGTAAGCGGGAGAGTAGAGCCGCGTATAGGCAGGTGAAATGAATGCGGCTACAGCCCGGACAGGTTTGGCCGGATCGAAAGGGTCTGACGGCATGGGCTCGAACCTGCCCGCTTTGCGGTTGAAGCCAACGGGCAGACGCTCCGGGAGGAGGAACAGTTCGCTGCCTTCGGGGAGCGGAATCAGTTCGGCCGGTCGAAGCCTTCGCCATTCGTTCGCGCTGGCGCCAGCCATTTCCAGGGCCGGCCAGTCGTATATGTTTCCGCTGACGTCAGCGTAAACGAGCGTCGGCCTGTCTTTCATCGGTGTTTTTCAACATCTCCTTAAAGCTGCTAAATCGCGCTCTTATAACGTACTTCAAATTATAAAGCATGCGATCCAGGAATTCGAAAGCAAAAGGAGTCATCTGCTGGTGGTGGATTAATATTCCGGTCAGCCCCTTCATTTTTGAGATCCCGGAAAACTGATCGATCAACAGGGCATAGTCACCGGCAGGATTCTTGGCCATTCGGGTATGAAGGTCGAGGCGGGTCGGAAGGTGTTTAATACCGCAGAGGGATTTTACGCCTGGCGGCAATGGGGCCGTTGCCGAAATGCCTTTGAAGTCCAGTTTGCCCAAGGCCCTTAGAGCAGCGGTGGAAAAACGGTTCCATGGAGGAGAAAAGACCGGAGTGAAATTGGGACCGAAAATGCGCTCCATTTTAGTGCGGCCCTGAAGAATATCTTCGTACTGGCGCTCGGGGCTTCTGTCCGATCCGAATTCACTTTTGGCGCCATCTTTTTGCCAGTTGATATGCCTCCAGCCATGCTGGTGCCAGTTCCAGAGGTCCTCATCCACGGGCGCCGCCCGGAAAACTTTTTCCTGCCTGGTCTCGCTGAGCCACGCGGGAATGACCGCCATCGCAAGCGGGACCCGGTAGAATCGAAAGAGGCTGCACAGAGCGTCAAAAGCCTTGCTGGCGACCCCGATATCATCGGCTCGAAAAAAAATAGGGGGCAGTACGGCCGAGGTCATTTTGGCGGATGCTTCGTCCAGCATCTGCTTCCAGCCGGGCAAAGGCGCCTTCCAGACTGGCGAGTGCCTCCTTGGCATGTAGGAAGCATCGAGGCCAGGGACATCAGGACGGAAGTGGAGTCGCCCTTGCATCGGGCCAATCCTCTGCGGAAGAAACCAACAGCAGTGATCTAAAATTAATGTGCAGGAAATATCAGGGATGGATTTGAACTAACTCACCACCAGTTTGCAGTCTACAGCATGATTTGCCCCCAAGTCAATTGCATTTGAGGAAAGCTAAGAGAAGAAAATCGCGCGGAAATCTGAGCGTTGATCTTTTTGGCAATTCTGCTAGCATTAGAATTCCTTTGAAAAGTTATTTGATACTCAAACACCTCTTCCGGTAAAGCGTGGTCGCTTATCAAGTTCATACAGGGGGTTTTTCCCGCCGGATCAAAACCCACATCGCCGGGCCGGAGCATCGGTTCGCGGTTGTGGTCCCGCCTGAACTTGCCCGCATATGTCTGAAGGAGACTTCTTGGCTCGATATTCCGCAACCGGAGCTGAGCGATGCAGGGCTGGAATTTAGCGGCAGGCTCCAAGACGCCTACACCTGCAACCTTTGGCTCAGGACCGCAAGCCGGGTGCTTTGCAGGCTTGCCCCATTTCGCGCAGGCGCCGCCGAAGAACTCTTCCACAAAGCTTCGCGGATACCCTGGGAGCTTTGGCTCAATCAGGAGATAAAGCTCGATATCGAAGCCCGCGTTGAATATTCGCGGATAAGCCACGAGGGACGGGTGGCCGAGATTATTTCCGAGAGCATCGGAAAAAGTCTGAGGGAAAAAGGGCCTCTCCACCCCTCAGATACCCTGGCTAAAGATATGGAGCAAAGAGCGCCGGGCGAATCGACCACTGGCAGGCTGCAAACTGATGATTTCGAACTCAAGCAAAAAATCCTCGTTCGTCTTCTAGAGAACCGCTGCGGGATCAGCATCGATATGTCGGGCCCGCATCTGCACCAAAGGGGATATCGGCTCCGGCACACGGGGGCGCCCCTGCGTGAGACGCTTGCCGCCGCAATCCTCTTAAAATCGGAATGGACGGGCAATGAGCCGCTCGTCGACGGGATGTGCGGGTCGGGCACTTTTCCGATAGAGGGGGCTTTGATGTCCCGGCGGATTGCTCCAGGGCTTGGCCGGGATTTTTTGTTCCAGGGGTGGCCATCATTTCAGAAAAAGACCTGGGAATATCTGCGACGCAAGGCAAAGGAGACCTCGCTTCTCAAGGCGCCCGAGACGATCATCGGAATCGATATCGATCCGGAAGCTATCGCAGTGTCGGCCGAAAATGCAGATCGCGCAGGAGTAGGTGGTGACATCCAATGGGAAAAGATGGATTTCTTTGAGTTCAATCCCATGAAGAGGGGGTTGAGAAAAGGTCTGCTTGTGTTGAACCCGCCCTACGGAATACGGTTGAGCGCGGGAGGAGTAGGTCTCTACGAGAGAATCGGCGCCCACCTGAGACTGAATTTCAAAGGCTGGAAATACGCAGTCCTCGCAGGGTCCCGGCTGGAAGCGGCGGCAATGGGCACGGGCCGGGTGCGCCTGTGGAGCATTCGGCATGGAGGAATAAACATCACGGTCGTGTTTGGCGGGATTGCTGGCTGAAAAGCCGAATTTGCCCCGTAGAAAGCAGCGGTAAAGATCGATGCGGCGAAGGGGAGACGGGGGGAAGGGGAGACGGTTTTGTCCCCGCGTCCCCGTGTCAGTCTTTTTCCCACTCCCCGCATCTGCTAATGCGGACTCTAGCCAAAAAAAATAATCTTCTTATCTTCCCAATTCAGTCCCTTCATTTTCGGGTCTCTCACGGTCTCTTGCTAGTAACCGTTCACCACGCTTGAGC
>PLSV01000315.1 GCA_003165235.1 Syntrophobacteraceae bacterium | reverse complement strand
ATCCTCCGTGGAAATCCAGGCTAGGTCAGAAGATGGCGGGGAGGACGGCAAACTCAAGGTCGAGGGAGAAGAAGATTGTGGAAGCTTAGGTGCCGGGGGTGTGGCTGGTGGTGTCGTGGAAAATCCTAGTAGCTTCTTTAAGAATTTGAGCATGACAAACACCCAGGGTAATAGTCAAGGTTTCGTCGAGGAGCCGTATCCATTGGCACCACTATTGTCTTGTATCATGGTGGGCTTTTTAGCGGCACTTTTACGGCACCTGCGGTGGGGCCGACCACATCCGATTCACGAACCATTGCAGTACATCTTCTATGCCCTCATTGATGTGACTGTCCGCCTCAACCCGTTTGCCCATGACATGTGAGTTAAGTTACCGGCTATTTCACGCAGTGCAATTCCTTACTAATGCCGACTGCTTCAGGTGATCAAGGTCCACCCCGTGGCGGCATCAGGGATCAAATCTCATTCGTCAAATCTCATTCATAAGGACCTCGTTCACCTCATCGCTCGTAAGGCCAAGATACCGCATGGTGGTCGTGGGACTGGAGTGGTTGAACCGCTTGGCCAGGATCTCGAAGCCCACCCCGTACTTTGTGCGCTGCATGAACCCGAAAGTCTTTCTCAGAGTGTGTGCCCCATAGTTTCCATGGTCGAGATGGATCATCTTGGTCCATTTCTTTACCATGGCGTTGACGGCCTGAATGGTGAGAGGCTCCTTCGTTTTGCGGCTCGCAAAAAGATAATCGTCGTCGCTCGGTCGGACTTTTTCCAGATAATTTCGAAGGGCTTTGTGGACGAACTTATTGACCATGAGGATGTTTTGCTTCCCCGTCTTGTTTTCCTTTATGGTGATGAACTCCCCGGGTTTAAGAGATTTTACGTCCTTTACCTTCACCATGAGGAGATCGCCTGCGCGAAGACCGTTATTGATTCCCATGGTAAAAATAAGCAAATCCCTTGGAGTCCCGGACAGAATCTGCTTTATCGCCTGAACGTCTTCGCTTCGCCGGATGGGATCCACCCGGATCTCACTTCCTTTCTCGGGGTGATTGGGGTTCTTATTCAGATCCGTCATTGGTCTTTCCCGGCAAAAGGTGTTTAATGCTGTATTTTCTCGGAGAGCGGCGCTCGGGGTCGGTCTTTTCTTTGATGCGCCGGCTAAAGAGCCTGTCAGCCTCATCCAAAGTGGAAAACTCCCATGTCCTTTTGTCCCACACTTTCCCCAGCGCTCCGCTAACCTTTAGTACTCGAAACGTACCATGACACTCCTCGATCCGGATCGAGTAAAAGGTTTTCCGCGGGGTGTTTAGAACTACCAGGTGAGCATTTTTTAAAACCCTTGGCCCGGACGTTTCCAATGGGATCATGGGTGATACCTTTTCTTTGGTCAAAAGCGGCCAAATAATTTCTCCAAAATCGACTCAAATAATTTTTCAACTCACCCGACCAGGTCGGTGCCGATTTCACTTTCCGTGAAGAAATAATGTTAACTTATACTATATTTTTAGCCATATAGTTAATAAAAAAGCACTTTAGAAAAGTTGGGAATCCAGTAGTCATTCTCAACGGCACGGATAAGTTGTGAATATGGCTGTAAAATTAGAAATTGAGCTAATATTAACTTTTATACAAAAGTTAACATTGGCCGCTCTTCGTTTTCTGCGCAAAGAAGCAAGATACGATCCCTTTCCTTTTTCGACAGAGACGATGCTTATTGCCGGGTTTGGGTTCAACCAGCGCTGGGAGGAGTGTCTCTGAGTCGTGAACAGGACAAACCGGGTACCATTTTCGATGGCTTAATTTATCAATTGATAAAATAACTCTTGATTTCCTTATTAATTGATTTATCATTTGGTCGTGCTAGGACGATCACTAAGGGGGGATCTAGCATTGGACGAGGCGAATAAACTGAAAATCCGCGATTTCTTGCGTTCGTTCAAGAGGATAGCAGCTAAGGGCGGCATTTACGTCATTCCACGTGACAAGAACCAGCAGGCGCTCGCCGACCTTGAGCTTACGCGAAAGAACCGCTTCGAGATCATCATGTCTCTTTCGGTTTTAGATTACTGCAGCGGACCCGAGCCTGACCGAGACAAACCTGGGTATATCTGGGAATTCGGCAGGATCGTCGAGGGAACGCCGGTCTACATTAAGCTGAAGGTCGCCGATACCGACAGGGGACAAATTGCGATCTGCATTTCGTTCCACGCAGCCGAATTTCCCCTTACGTTCCCGTGCAAGGCATGCAAGGTAGAGGAGGACTAACATGAAAGGAATATGCCCGAACTGCGAGATGACGAGGGAATTGGAAGTCGTGGCGGCGGACGATGAGATCAAAGTCCGCGGGGATAGCGTCCTGGTACGGGTGGAGTATCTGAAATGCCGCTCCTGCGGCGAAACGTTCGAAGATCCCACCCTGCCTTCCGATCCGCACGCCAAGGCGTACCGTGAGTACCGCAAACGTCACGGCATGCTTCAACCGGAAGAGATCCGTAGCTTCCGTGAACAAAACGGCCTTACCCAAGGGGAGATGGGAAAGATCTTAGGCTGGGGTGCGATCACCCTTTCCCGCTATGAAAACGGCGCCCTCCAGGCGGAGGCTCACGAAAAAGCCTTCCGTCTAGCGATGGAGCCGCACAACCTCCTACGCCTCCTTGAGGAGGCCCCGGAGGGGGCCGTCGATGAAGGGAAAAAAGCTCGTATCGTGCACGGTCTCAGGGCGATGGAAGAGGAAACCTGCACTCTGGAACGTATCTATGCCGACCGTTTTGGTCGCTATGAACCCGACGAATTCAGCGGTTATCGTAAGCTCGACCTGGAAAAACTCCTTAACGCCATCATCTACTTCTGCAAGGGGAAGGTTCTCAAAACCAAACTCAACAAGCTCCTATTCTACGCGGACTTCAAGCATTTCAAAGAGTATGCGGTTTCCATAACTGGCGTGCGTTACGCACGGCTTCCATTCGGACCGGTGCCCGACCGTTATGAATATTATTTCGCCGCTTTGATCCATGAGGAGAAGGCCATCGGAGTGAATGAGATTATCTACCCCGACGGACACTCCGGCGAAGAATTCTTTGCTGAGTTGGAACCGAACCTTTCCGTCTTCACCGACTCCGAACTGAAGATTTTGACGACAGTAAAGGTATTCTTCCAAGATTTCAACGCCAAGGGGATCAGCGATTTTTCACACGAGGAAGCGGGTTATCAAAACACTGCCACAGGGCAGCTTATTTCGTATGAATTTGCAGATGGATTGAAGGTATAGGGAAATATCGGGACATCTCGGCATGCATGCCGGGGGAGGGAGGTCGGCCGATACATGGAACTCACCGACACTCAGCTCAGTTACTTCGTCGACAACTGCCTGAAGCTACCCAAGGGGAAACGAAAGGAGTTTCTTGGCCAAGTAGACAACCTGATCGAGGTTTTCTCCTGCAAGGCTGCGGCCGACCCCGTAATCAACATCAAGAAGTTCCTGAAGACCGGGTCCCTGAGGAAGGGCACCGTCCTTCGTCCTCGCGCTGGCCTCGGTGTAGATGCCGACATCGCGGTTTTTCTGAACACGCAGGGCGTCAGTAAATTCGACCTCGCGTCCCTCCATGCGCGGATTCGGCGGTTGCTCAGGGCAGCCTATCCGCAGAAGAAGGACGGAGACTTTACAATCCAGCCCCGGACTCTTGGCATCGTGTTTCGCGTATCTGGGATGGAGGTGGACTTAGTCCCCATCCTTCCTATCGATGGACCTGGGGATTACGGCTGGCAGCCCTCATCCCAGGGAGAAGATCCTGTCAAGACGAGCGTAACCAAACAGCTTGAGTTTATCCGTACCCGCAAGGAGGCATACGTGCGCTTCACGGCGTTGGTCCGCCTCCTCAAACATTGGCGCAACCATCAAGAGCTCGATGATAGTCTCCGCTCTTTCACAATCGAGCTGATCGTGTCGCACCTGCAGGACACTGAGGGCGCACCGACGTCTCTAGAAGAAGGCATCCTCCGGTTCTTGCTCTACATCGCGCAAACTCGGCTTACAGCCCCCATTGTGTTTGCTGAGTGCGGGAAGGTTTCGACTTTCCCGAAGGATCGCATCGTGATTCTTGACCCCGTAAACGCGGCCAATAACGTCGCACGCCGGCTAACGGATGCCGATTGCGACGAGATCGTCACCAAGGCTACGGATGCCTGGGAGACGATCACCGCTGCGCGAAACAACAACTACAAGGGCGAAACATTAGAGTTGTGGAAGGGCGTGCTTGGACGCTCATTCGTGATCGAGGAGTAGCAGGAATGTCAGCCACCTATAGCGAGTCCGCTACGCGCACGTTCACCATCGCAGATGTCGGGAAGGTGCTTGACTGTTTTGCGGCTGAAATCGATGGGATGGGCCAATCTACAGGCCTAAGAAGCCGTGAGAACACAAAAGCCGTGGCAGCCGATGTGAAGCTCATGGCTCAGCAGGGGTACCTAGCTGAGGTGAACCTGTACCTCAAAGACACTAACGGCGTGACGATTCGTGCGGCAAAGTACAAGGTGTCGTCGGATGGGGCTTCTTTGTCCGGATCACGCCCCGGCAATTACCTTTGGCCACGGACTTCCGGCGGCAAGCTCTGTGTCCACGTGACGTACAGTCGAGCGTGGTGGAATCTTTCCGAAACTCAGAGGGCGAATTTTAAGCAGCGCCTCGGATTGCAGTGGGGTACCCTTGATCTCGATACGTCTTTTCCGATGCTTACTCGCTACAGCGATCGGAATTATGTGAGCAACGGGTTTGCTCTTCAGAAGAGCGTATTCATCTAACAGGAAGAATAAGAGTGTATCCTGCAGGGTCAGAACTTTTTGAAGTAGAGCGCTTGTTACCCGATGAGCTGATTCTGGCCTCGGGGAAGCGCCTCGTTGGATTCGACACCCGCTATGACCGTATTAGGCGCGACCTTCGCTTACTCTCTGCGCCGGACGAGGTTCGGGCCTGGAGTAAGCAGTTCTATGGCCGCGAACTCCCACTTTGCGAGATTATGTCCGATCGCTATCCACTCCTTATCTTCAGCGGTGACGTTGGGACCGGGAAGACTGTGACAGCTGAAGCAGCATGCGACCGACTGGCACGCGAGGCGGGTCGGGCGGCAATGCTGTTCAAGCTGAGCACGAGAGTGCGTGGAAACGGCAAGGTCGGGCAGATGAGTTCCCTCATCAACGAGGCGTTCGCTATCATCACCAAGGAGGCTGGCAAGGCGAAATCGGCCTTCCTAATTATAGACGAGGCGGACTCCCTCTCTGCGGCGCGCGATGGCGCACAGAGCCACCACGAAGACAAGGTGGCAGTCAATACGATCATTCAGAAGGTGGACGATCTGCGAAGGCTTGGAGGCAGGGTGCTTGTAATCCTCTGTACCAATCGAGGGCACGCCCTTGATCCTGCTGTGGTTCGTCGGGCGGCACGCATCGAGCGCTTCGACCGCCCGGATGCCGCAGAGCGCGAACAGCTGATCCGGATGGACTATGAGGGACTTGGCTTGTCGAATGAGTCTATACGAGACTTGGTTGATATTACCGGTCCTCAGAAGCTGCCAAAACGCATCGGCTTCACCTTCTCTGACCTGCGCGCGCGTCTCCTGCCTGAGGCGCTGGGCTTGGCCTTTCCCGACAGGAAACTGACGGCAGCCGAGCTTTTGATGGCCGCACAATCGTTGCAGCCATCACCGGCCGTGGAGGACGCCTAATGGCTACGGATTCCGTCAAGCTCGCAGGTCTTCGTGTTCAGATCGCCGGAAGTGCTAATAAGGCCACTGATGCCGAGATCGTCCGCTATGGGCACCGCTTGGTCGCTCAAGTCGTGCGTGGTGTTCTGGAAGAAGGGGGTGGACTTGTTCTCGCCGTGGGGCGCGAACCTCGAACCGACAATAGTGACGAGAGCTTGCCGAGTCTGGTCTTCGACTGGACAGCACTAGCCTGGATTTCCACGGAG
>PLSV01000168.1:5062-8328 GCA_003165235.1 Syntrophobacteraceae bacterium | reverse complement strand
ATTTTACTTTTTACGAGACCATCATTCTTAAGTTAATGCTATGCAAGCACAATACTTCTCGACCATTCCACCACCTATTGGTTCGGAATTATCTTTGTAGACTTCTGCAATTGGCTGTATAGCCGGGCGGTTTTTGCCAGGCTATACAACCAACTCGAATACGACCTCAAGATACTTAATAAGGTCCGGACCGGGTCCCAGGGGCATTATCTCAGCTCCCGCCTGGAGAGCGCCTCCCCATAAGCGCTTAAATAAGCAGCGCATGAACAATGCCTGTGATTTCAATGCCTAAACAACGGGGCTGCATAATTTAGCCCACGATCCCTACGCTCCGCGAGGGGCCACCCTGGGTTTTTGCGCTCCAAATACATTGCCCTGAAAGGGCTAAATAGAAATTGTCCCGCTGTTGGCATTTGCACCTTGCAATGCGGGTTTTATGCAACCCCTTTGGGGTACAGAGAAAAAATTTATGGAACCCCACACCCAGGGTGGCGCTTTCGCTTACCCTGGGCTGAATTATTCAGCCCTTTCAGGGCTTGACACGCTAATTCTTAAACACTTTAGAAAATTCCAATCATGAATACATCCAGGCGCTTATTTAAGCGCTTATGGAGCGCCTCCCCCTCGCTGCATCCTAGCGTCCTATACTCTCACTCCCGCATTAGACCAAAAGATGCGAACCAGCAATCGTCATATTATATTTACATGCTCCGGCCGGCAGATTCGGTCATGAATCCCTTCTTGTGCTCCTGAGCGTCGATCACGGCAAGCGCGGTGGTGGTGACTATGTCCTCTACGTCACAGTTGCGCTGCAGCACGTGAATCGATTCACTGGCGCCCATGAGGATGGGGCCGATCGCCTTCGCGCCTCCCACCCGCGCCATCAGCTTGTAGGCGATGTTGCCGGCCTCGAGCGATGGAAAGATCAACACGTTGGCTCGTCTCTTAAGCGTGTTGAATTCATAGACCCCGTTCAGGATCTCGGGGACAACAGCCGTATCGGCCTGCATTTCACCATCTATTATGATGTCCGGACGGCGTTGTTTGACGATCTTGGTCGCCAGGGCGACCTTGTCGGATCGCGGGTGGCGCGTGCTCCCGAAGTTGCTGAAGGAGAGCATGGCGACTCGAGGCTCAATATCGAGTTGTTTAACCGTGTCAGCCGTGCAGATCGCTATTTCAGCCAACTGTTCGGCTGTCGGGTCGATATTTACAGTAGTGTCGGCAAAAAATATCACATATTTCTGAAAAACCATCATGTACACGCCGGCGATGACTGAAATGCCCTCCGAGAGCGGCAGCGTCTGAAGCGCGGGTCTGATGGTATCCGGATAATACTGGTTTACTCCGCCTACCAGACCGTCGGCGTCGCGCATCCTCACCATCATGGCCCCGAAATAATTGCTGCTGGTCCCGATCAGCTTTTTGGCCTCCTCGGGCGTAATTCCTTTTCGGCAGCGCATTTTGTAAAAATCAGACGCGTATTCGTCTATCCGGTCGAATTTCTGGGGATCGACGACCAGCGCTCCCTTGAGATCGAGGTGCAGTTCGGCCGCTTTTTTCCGAATCACACTCCGATTCCCGAGCAGGATGGGTTTTGCGATCGCCTCATCCAAAATGACCTGACAGGCCCTCAATATTTTGGGATCGGCGCCTTCCAGGAAAACTATCCGCTTGGGGTCTCGCTTCGCCTTTTGAATGATGCGGCGCATGATTTCCTGGGCGCGCCCAAGGTGGCTTTCCAGCCGATCGCGGTATTCATCCCAGTCAGTTATCGGCGTACCGGCAACCCCGGATTCAACTGCGGCCTTCGCCACTGCAATCGCTTCCCTGATGAGCACACGCGGGTCGAACGGCTTGGGAATGATATAGTTTGGCCCGTATTCCATCATTTCCTTGCCGTAGGCTTTAAGGACGGAATCGGGGACGTCTTCCTTCGCAAGATCGGCAAGCGCCCTTACCGCCGCGATTTTCATATCCTCGTTTATGGCGCAGGCCCTCACGTCCAGCGCGCCCCGAAAGATATAAGGAAAACCGAGCACGTTATTTACCTGATTGGGGAAATCGGAGCGCCCCGTAGCCATAATGAGGTCACTGCGAACGCTTGTCGCCTCAGCGTAGCCGATTTCCGGGTCCGGATTGGCCAGAGCGAAAATGATCGGCCTTTCCGCCATGTTTCTCACCATCTCTTTTGTAACCAGTCCGGCCACCGAGAAGCCCGCGAAAACGTCGGCCCCCTTCATCACCTCACCCAGGGACAACAGGGTTTCGCCGTTTGCGAACCGCTCCTTATAAGGGTTCATCCCTTCCTTACGGCCCTTATGCACAAGGCCTCTGGAGTCCACCAGGAACATGTTCTCTTTTTTGACCCCGAGTTGCACATAGAGGCTTGCACAGGCAATTCCGGCGGCCCCGGCCCCCGAGACGACCAGTTTTACCTGATCGATTCTTTTTCGTTGCAATTCCAAAGCGTTGAGAAGGGCGGCCCCGGAAATGATAGCAGTGCCATGTTGATCATCATGGAAAACGGGAATTTTCATCATTTCCCTGAGACGTTCTTCAATGTAGAAACATTCGGGCGCTTTGATATCCTCGAGGTTGATGCCTCCGAAGGTCGGTTCGAGCAGTTTGACCGCCAGGATCACCTCGTCGGGGTCTTTCGTATTCAGCTCTATGTCAAAAACGTCAATATCGGCAAATCTTTTGAACAGAACGGCCTTGCCCTCCATGACAGGTTTTGCGGCCAGCGGGCCGATGTTGCCCAGCCCCAGTACGGCCGTGCCATTAGTGACGACCGCAACAAGGTTCCCTTTCGCGGTATACTCGAAGACCTTCTCCGGCATACCCACGATCTCCCTGCATGGCTCGGCGACTCCAGGCGTGTAAGCCATCGAAAGATCTCTTTGGGTAAAACATGGTTTTGTCGGTTTGACTTCGATTTTTCCTGCTCTGTCTTCGCTGTGGTATTTGAGAACGTCGCTTTTACGAATCATCCGGTGCTCCTGGTTGCTAAATTTCGAGTAACATGAGCCACTTTCAGTCACAAGACTGCGCACGGGGAAATCTTGACTGTTTTCATCGATTATAACGTCATAATCAAGGACTTTTTGAAGGGGAAAAAAAGAGAGTGTTGACAGAGGCGCAAACTACCCACGTAATCGAGCATTAAAAAAGTTGCAGGAATCGCGTTCCATGCAAACGATCACCCCCTCCCGGCCGCAACCGGCGTCGCAAGCTCCTCATACCAAGTTGCGCTCAAGTTGAAG
>PLSV01000168.1:0-5026 GCA_003165235.1 Syntrophobacteraceae bacterium | reverse complement strand
GGCATGGAGAGCTTTTCAGCTTTTTGGGGTGCTCACTTGAACGCAATTTCGTATCAGGCGGACGTAAAATTTATCCGTGCTTTCCTTCGCAATAATGCTTAATTATAGATCCACCCATAATTTGTATATATTTCAGAATCTTGCGGCAAGGGACCTTCTAAGGAGCAGCGACCATGGCGAAAAAATGGGTTTATTTGTTCAACGAAGTGGATCGAGCTACGTCATATGTTGGAGGTGACTGGGAAGATGTTCGAGCACTGCTGGGTGGAAAAGGCGCCAATCTTGCCGACATGACCCGGCTCGGGTTGCCGGTCCCTCCTGGTTTTACGGTGACCACGGAGGCCTGCAACTCCTACCTGGCCGGCATGAAATTTCCTCACCAGATATGGGAGCAGGAGTTAGAGGCTTTGTCCGAGGTTGAGGAGAAGACCGGCAAAGAATTCGGAGACGCCAAGAACCCGCTGCTTGTGTCATGCCGCTCGGGGGCCAAGTTTTCCATGCCGGGGATGATGGACACGGTGCTCAATATCGGACTCAACGCAGATACGGTTAAAGGTATGATCGAAGCGACAGGGGACCCCCGCTTCGTTTATGACTCCTACCGCCGCCTCATCCAGATGTTCGGTTCGGTAGTGTTGGGCCTGCCGGACGAACCGTTTGAGAAGGTCATAGCCGAGTTCCGGCAAGCGCGCGGAGCAAAGAGCGACACCGAGCTTCCGGCTGATGACTGGAAGGCCGTTGGAGAGCGCTTCGGGGATATATTCCAGCGTTTCAGCCATATCTGTTTTCCTGCCGATCCTTATGAGCAGCTTCGCCTGGCGACGGAGGCCGTGTTCAAGTCCTGGAACGGCAAGCGCGCAATGGATTACCGAAACGCGGCGAAAATTCCTCACGACCTCGGCACCGCCGTGAATATCCAGACAATGGTGTTTGGCAACATGGGCGAGAACAGCGCCACAGGTGTTGCGATGACCCGCAACGCGACAACCGGCGAGAAAAAGATAGAGGGCGACTACCTGATCGACGCCCAGGGTGAAGATGTAGTTGCAGGCATCCGGGAAACCTACCCGGTCGAACAAATGGCCAGGACGATGCCGCTGGCCTGGAGTCAGTTTGTGGAGATCGCCGGCAAACTGGAACGACATTACCGTGACATGCAGGATGTCGAATTCACCGTCGAGCGGG
The DNA here is from genome assembly GCA_003165235.1 of Syntrophobacteraceae bacterium. Classification (GTDB taxonomy): domain Bacteria; phylum Desulfobacterota; class Syntrophobacteria; order Syntrophobacterales; family Syntrophobacteraceae; genus SbD1. Next base: position 3,841 of record PLSV01000168.1, on the reverse strand, counting down.
GCACGCTTTGGATGTTGCAGACGCGCGCCGGCAAACGGACCGCTCAGGCCGCTGTTCGCATCGCCGCCGATATGGCCGAAGAAGGGTTGATAACCAGGGAAGAGGCCGTTATGCGCGTCACGCCCGAGCAGGTGGACTTTTTCCTGCACCCGCAGTTCAATACCTCTTCCAAAAGGGCCGCAAAAAGTGAGGGCAGATTGCTGGCCGGTGGTTTAAATGTCTCTCCCGGCGCAGCGGTGGGTATGGTCGCTTTCAAGGCGGATCTGGCTGAAAGCTGGGCCAAAAAGGAACATAAAAAGGTGATCATGGTGCGGCCGGAGACCAAGCCCGATGATGTGCACGGCATGCTGGCAGCCGAAGGAATTCTTACCAGCCGAGGCGGCCGAACCAGCCATGCGGCCCTGGTCGCGCGCCAGTTCGGCAAGCCTGCCGTCGTCGGCGTTGCNNCCGTGGCTGATGAAACTGCTCCAATGGGCTGACGGCTTCCGGCGGCTTGGCGTATGGGCCAACGCCGACTACCCTCATGACGCCAAACGCGCCCGCGACTATGGCGCAGGCGGCATCGGCCTTTGCCGCACCGAGCATATGTTTTTCGAGGCTGAGCGCCTTCCTCTGGTGCAGAAGTTGATCATGACCAATGAGCCTACCGAACGGCGTGAGGCTCTAGATGCGCTGCTGCCATTCCAACGACAGGATTTCGTAGGTATTTTTGACGCCATGGATGGATTGCCGGTGATAATTCGCCTGATCGACCCTCCTCTGCATGAATTCCTGCCCGGTTTCGAACAGCTTATGAGAGAGCTTACGGATAGCAAGATTCGCATGCTGCATGCCAGGAATTTGCAGGAAATCGACGAACTCCTGCACAAGATCGAAGAAGACGAGCGCGTCCTGAAGCGTGTGGAGACTCTGCGGGAAGCCAATCCGATGCTGGGCCTGCGCGGCGTGCGCCTGGGGATAATCATGCCGGAATTGACGCAGATGCAGGTCAGGGCAATCTTCGAGGCCGCCTGTCACTGCGCGAACCATGGGGTGGATGTCCACCCTGAGATTATGATCCCGCTCACTGCTCACGTCAATGAACTGATAACGCAGCGAAAGGCCCTCGAGACGGTTGCAAAAGAGGTCATGGAGGAGCAGGGAATGACGATCGACTACAAGTTCGGCACGATGATCGAAGTCCCGCGCGCTGCGCTTACAGCAGATGAACTCGCCGAGCATGCGGAGTTTTTCTCCTTCGGCACCAACGATCTTACTCAGACTACTTATGGAATAAGCAGGGATGACGCCGAGAAGGGGTTCCTCATCGACTACATAGAACAGGGGATTTTGCCCGAAAACCCGTTTGAAAGCATCGACGAGAAAGGGATGGCGAAACTGATGCGAACTGCGGTGGATTTGGGTCGAAAAACGCGCCCTGACCTGGAAGTGGGAATTTGCGGAGAACACGGTGGCGACCCAAAATCCATTGCTGTCTGCCACAAACTCGGACTCAATTACGTTAGCTGTTCGCCGTTTCGCGTGCCCATTGCAAGGTTGGCGGCCGCACAGGTTGCGTTGAAAGAGCGTAGCGAAGAAAGCCGGCGGATTGAACCAGCCGGGCCAAAGTCCGCGCCTCCTCTAACGTGAAGCAGGGCATAGAAAGCGGGGGCGGGAGGCGAGAAGCCTGGTTTCAGGCAAAGACGCGAAGGCGCGAAGAGACTGCGAAGGAGCGAGAAGCTTGGTTTCACGCGAAGGAGCGAGAAGCTTGGTTTCACGCGAAGACGCGAAGAAAGAAAAAGCAGAGGGAGGTAAGGGCAATCGCCTGCGAGAGCCTGCTAACGGGGTCCCCGGACCTGATCCGCAAGACTCGATCCAGGGTTGTGGACTCAGGATGCAAGGCGCCGGATTGGATTTAAGCAAGCATTCAACCTTCGCGGCTTCGCGTCTTCGCGTGCGCCAGGCTCCCAATTTATGAGACCCAAAGCGGGGTGAACGGCTACGCTCCGCTTTCGGTTTTGCAGGATTTATTCGATTATTTGGTCTTTGCCGGCGTCCGGAGACCAGACGGGGAGCGGGCCGCACATGCCTGAATCAGGATCGTACCTGTGCCGGTACGAGCAGACGACCTCGGTCGATCTCTGCATGTGCTGCCAGCCTTTAACGTAATAAGCGCATGCGTCATTGAAGCAGACGTAAAAATATTCCGCGCTCCAGGTCGAAAGGGGCGGGATCCTCCACTTCTTCATTGCCTGATTACAATGTGGGCAGATAGTCTTGTCTTCCTGCATTTAATTCTCCAGTTTGACGGGATAATGCTCCGGGCTGAACTGTCTGTTATTAATATAGATCTCGGCGAACTGCTTCATCGTTTCCTTCATAACCTGTTCGTAATTCTTGACGTTTGTATCGAAAACGGCGCCAATGTTCTTGTAGCTCAGGTTCGGCAAATCGTCCGCCATTTCGAGATATTGTTTTTTCACGTCCTCGGGCAGAGCGTTCACCATATTCTGTCCGAGCAATGATTCGAAGAGACGGTACATATCGCCCAGGAGTTTTTTGAGAGCATCGGTCTCATGCTGCTCCCCTTTTTTTTCTACCAGCGCTTTGAGGAAATTCATGATATACGGATTTCGAATTGGCGCGGAGGGGGCCGGTTCTTGAAGCTCATCGTTGTTTTGTTCGGACATATCCACTTCCTCCGGTTAATTGAACAGATTATCAAGCGTTGGCTCGCTCACTTTGTATCTCTTCGCAACGAAGCTCTTCGCCAAACCGTTTCGAAGAAAAGCGATAATTTCGGGCCGGAACGGACCTGTCCTACTCTTGCCAAGCCCATTCGGTCTACCTGATTTTACACCCGAAGCCCTTCTCGCGGCAAGTGCTTCCTTCGTACGCAATGAAACGAGGTCGCGTTCCTCCTCAGCGAACAGGCCCAGCATGCACAACACGACTTTGCTCTCATGTCCGCCGTTGATGCTCCAGCCCCCGTTAATGGCGTGAAGCACAACATCTTTCTTCCTCGGCAGTTCTACAATCTCGCTTATCTGCCGGAGGCTACGGGCGAATCGACTGATTGCAAATGAACTGACTCTAAAGGTAGCCAATTATTCCAGGCATGATTGATACTTCATGGTGTAACTCAGTCATGTGGCGGCTCCGCTTCTCCCCTCGACGGCAGGTCTAATCCAGGCGGCCACTCATTCCTGTTTCTGCATTCTCCTCTCCAAGCCCTCCATGGTTCCTCTTTTGTGGGATTTCGCGAGGTAAACATGCGAGATAAATCTGCTGGACAGGGGGGGTAGCCTGATCTATCCTCTTCCAATCACAGCGATACACATAGCATTACCCAATACCTCTTTCATTAACTGGACATAATGTTGTATTGCCGGGTTAGTAACGCAGATCGTTTGGCGTGTTATTAGCGTTAAGTTTTCTAATGACGCCGACATGAAACCGACGAGGTGTCCGACATGGAAAAGGGCAAGAAAAGTCTTGCACGACCGGAGCATGTCGACGGGGAAACATCCCCAAGCCCTTCGACGAAGAAGACGCCCGTCAAGAGCAGTGGGACGGATTTCTTAAAACCCTTCTAAATCGTAGGAATGGGCGCTTCGGCCGGCGGGTTGGAAGCGTTGGAGAAGTTCTTTGCCAACATGCCGCCGAATTGCGGGTTGGCGTTCGTCGTCGTTTCTCATCTCGACCCAACCCAAAAGGGGATGATGCCCGAGCTTTTGCAACGCTTCACCAGGATGAAGGTCTACCAGGTAGAAGACGGGTTGAAGGTCGCACCCAACTGTGTCTATGTGATTCCACCAAACAAGGATCTATCTATACCCAGAATCCGTGAATTTACAAATAT
>PLSV01000134.1 GCA_003165235.1 Syntrophobacteraceae bacterium | reverse complement strand
CGCTGGACAAGCTCAGCGTCCCCCTGGTCATCGTCTTCGCATGGCTGCTGCTGGGCGAAAAACTCACCCCTCCAACCCTCATCGGCGGCCTGCTCATCACCGCCGGTGCCGTGGTCATCGCGCTGGGATGAGTCTGGAATTCCATGGTTGAGCCGGGAATGTAGTATTTTGAAAGGGCACGGCTTGAGCCGTGCCGTAAGCTGCCACAAAAACCTACCTGGCTTTAGCCCCTGAGGTATACTTTCAGGTATTATTCAGATGTACCAAGTACCGCAAGAAGAAACGCCTTGCGAATTGTGGGTTTCAAAAGCGGGACTCATGGTACAAATATTCGTAAAGGAATAATGAGGTGTGGGTTACCTACTTTTGCTTCGACGGTGAATCGATACTCGTAAGAGAGGCTTCATGCTTTATCGTGATCGGAATATTCGCTCGGTTGCCCAAATGCTGACAGCACTCAAGCAACAGGCCAAGTCGAAGGAGATGATCTGGTTCCGCGGCCATGGCATCAAGACTTGGGAGTTGTTGCCATCTCTCGCTCGAAACCCCCTACATCTCAATGCCGAGAACGCAATCATTAAGAGATTCATGCAGAACGCTACGCAGCATATCGACACGCCTCCACGAGTCGAATGGGAGTGGATGTTTCTGATGCAACACCATCGGGCGAGTACGCGACTTTTGGACTGGAGTGAGAGTCCGTTGGCGGCACTTTATTTCGCAGTCAGCAACAAAAAGCATTGGCGAAGTGATGGTGCGCTTTGGTGCCTTGATCCAGTGGCTCTCAACCACGAAGCAAACCTGAAATTTAGTTTTCAACATGAAATTCCCGCATTCGGACTTGACCAGGTTCTCGATAGTTACTTGCCAAGCCGAGTACATGAGAACCCATCGGAACTCTTTCCAGTGGCGATCGTCGGACCCCGCAACACGCCCCGGATGGCTGCCCAACTTGGCACGTTTACGATCATTCACAGGCTGAACAAACCGATAGAGAACATTGGCAAGGGTAAACATTTATGGCGTTGGATCATTCCAGCTAACGCGAAACTGAATCTGCTGAAAGAGCTTTCACATTTAAGCATATCGGCTTTAACTCTGTTCCCAGAACTTGACAGAGTGGCCGATCTTACAAAGGAGTTAGTCCGATGAAATTCTCAATCACTTCGCTACACGCAAGTAGCGTTTGGACCTTGTATAAAATGCGTGATCGTATCCAGCTTGATCCACAATATCAAAGGCAAAGTGACGTTTGGACATTAGATAAGCGTCAACTTCTTATCGATACCCTCCTAAATGAATTCGATGTGCCAAAAATCTATCTGCATAAATTTGAGAAGCCCCTGAAGGTGGGTACGAAAACATATGACTTCGCAATCGTCGATGGAAAGCAACGGCTGGAGACACTCTGGAGTTTTTTAGAGGGGAAGGTAGCTTTGGCGGACGACTTCAAGTATTTCAAAAATTCCTCCGTTAATGCGAATGGAATGAAGTATGCCGAACTAGGTAAGGAATACCCTGACCTTAAGAATGATTTCGACACGTTTCTTCTTGCGGTGATTGTTATCGAGACTGATGAAGTTGAAATGATTGAAGAAATGTTCTCGCGCCTTAATGAGGCGGTGCCGTTGACCGCCGCTGAGAAGCGCAACTCGTTTGGTGGTCCACTTCCTGTTGCAATTAAGAAGCTAGCGACTGAGACTTTCTTCAAGGAACGCTTGCCATTTTCAAATCTGCGTTACCGTCACTTCGACCTTGCGGCGAAGTTTCTCCTGGCAGAATACGAGAAGAAGGTTATGGATACTAAGAAGGAGTACTTGGATGGTTTTGTGAAAAGCTTTAAGACTAAAAAACGAACGCTGATGCCTATTTTCCTTGATCCTGCAGAAAAAACGGTAAAACTGATGGCGAACGTTTTTACGAACAATGACGTACTTTTGCGGCAGGTTGGGATGGTCTCTGTATATTACCATCTATTTAGGCTGGCTAGAATTGACGGTTGGATTTCGCAGATCACTCGAAAGAAGTTAGTGGCTTTTAACAAATTGCGCGCGGATAACCGCAAAGTGGCGGAAAATGATCTGACAAAGGCGGAATATAACCTTCTTGAATTTGACCGGTATACCCAGTCGCCAAATGATGCAGGAGCTATTAAATTCCGGCTTCGCGTCCTGATGGAAACTGCATTCAACATCAAAGTTCAGACAGATGCCCTCTGAACACGGACGCCAGATGTCTCATCCTTCGCGCTCTTTGAGAAGGGTGGGTAACCTACGCCCCACGCTCTGCCCGCCGAAGGCTTCTGCCTGGACGGCCAGTCCTTGCAGATAATAACCCTCCGTTAGCGCACACTGGCAGAATGAACAAAAGTGAGCCAAACCCCTCTTCGAGCTGTCAGGCATCTCCCCGGTTCAATCTGTCAGGGATGCGCCCGGTCCATACCGGTACCCCCCACCCCCCCTACCCTTTAGGACATGATAATTATTCAAAAAATTCTTATAAAACCCAAGGAATGAACAACATAACAAATAGCACTGTTGACGAATCAGTAACGGAAAACCCCTGATTTTGCCCATTTTTTAGCCCAAGAAGCCGCTATATCGGGCCGTTTTCAGCAAAAATCAAGCGGTTTCGCAATTGTTCTGGAGGAGGGGAGTTTGGAGACCATCTGCGAGCCGGCGAAACGTTACACTAAGTCTGTGGAAGCCTCAACCAATTCCGCCCCGCCCCGCCGCATCGTCCTCACCGGCTTCAAGGGTTCGGGCAAGTCCACCGTTGGCCCGCACATCGCCGCTCGGATAGGTTGGAGCTTCCACGACCTGGATGACGTGATCGAGGCCGAGGCCGGC
>PLSV01000207.1 GCA_003165235.1 Syntrophobacteraceae bacterium | reverse complement strand
AGGTGCGGTTGTCCGGACGCTTACGATCATTCCCCTGGGCGTGCGGCCCGGTTTGAGAATGACCAGAGGTTTGTGCAGGCGCTCAACCGCCGCAATGAACTTTTTGGGCCGCTTAATCCCCTAGATATAGATGGCGATAGCCGCCGTATTATTGTCTGTATTGAAGTAGGCAATCAAGTCTGATTTATCCACATCGGCTCGGTTACCCAAGGGGACGAAGCTGGGGGACCTCGAGTGTTTTTTCGGAAAACCACTCCATCATGGCAACTCCCACCGTACCGCTCTGAGAGATAATGGCCACCATGCCCCGGTATGTGAGTGGTGGCCAGGAGGCACAGAGGCTATGGTACGGGTTGGTTATTGACCCCCGGCAGTTGGGTCCAATGGGGCTGATGCCAAATCTGCGCTCCGCCTCGGCGGTCTGCTGCTGGAAAAGATCGCCCTTGTGTCCAGCTTCACTGAACCCGCCGGAAGGGGTTTGACATTGCTATACTTTCACACCTTCCGGCAATCCTGCATTCCGGTATGCCGGCCCAAACTTGTTCATAAGTGCTTTACCTTCCATATCTGCGGTTTGCCCTTTTACATAACCATTTGACGCCAGGGCATGGATGCCTCCTTGCTCAGGGTTTCGACGATCCATTTCACTGCACTTTTGTGTCCTGCTTCCGCCTTGGCCCGGGTGGCGCCGTACCTGTTTATTTCGCAGTCGCAACTTTCTTTGGACGAGGTGCGCTGACTATGGCTTCGCCGTCCAGAACCAGTGTTGTTCCGTCATGCGTTGAACAGGTAGTTCTTAACCGCAATTGTTTTTTCTCGCTCATAATCTCGATTACTTCAACTCGCGCGGTCACGGTGTCGCCAATTCTGACTGGAGCGAGGAAATTAAGCTCCTGTCTGACATAAACAGAACCAGGACCGGGCAGACGCGTTCCCAGGACAGTCGAGATGAGCCCCGCTGCCAGCATGCCGTGCGCGATCCTTGTTTTGAAAAAAGTTTCCCGCGCATACTCTTCATTGATATGAGCAGGATTGAGATCACCGGTCAGACCAGCGTAAAGATAGACGTCAGATTCGGAAATCGTCTTTGAAAACTCGGCCGTTTCGTTCAGCTTGATTTCATCAATTGTTTTCCCGATCATGGAATTTCTCCTCTAATCTAGTGTATCGCGTCAGCTCCCGCCGTGGTTCACCTCCCCTTTGCGCTTTTGGCTAAAAATAGCTGCGGTGGCTCCATATCTCTTGCCTGAGGTCCTTCATGTCGCTCTCGAGCATGAGATACATGGAGGCATTCTGTATTGCGATCCCACCCAAATGAGCCAGAGCGGTGAGCAATCTTATTTCATCCCCGGTGAACTCCCTTGGCGCCGCGGTGTAGAGCCGCAACGCGCCGATTATTTCCTCCTTGGTCTGAATGGGAACCGAGAGGAGGGAAACAATGCCTTCCCGCTTCTTTTCTTTCTTGTGCTTCACTCTTGGGTCTGTCGAGACATCTTCGATCAGGACCGGCTTTCCCTCGAGGGTTTCCTGGATGCTTCCCTCAATAGACAAGGGTCCCCTGCTCAGATAGGTTTCACTCAAGCCGAAACTCGCCACGCATTCAAGCGCTCTTGTCTTTCCATCGACAAGAAGAACAGCGGAGCCCTTTATCTTCAGGGTTTCAGCCACATTGGCCGTCAAGGTGTGCAGAACCTCCCTTACATTGAGGCTTGAGTTGATGCTGACAGCCAGGTCCAGGAACAACCCCGTATTGTGTCTGATCTGTTCGATCAAACCGGCATTCTCGAAGGCCATACCCCCCTCCTCAGCCAGGGCGGAGGCGAAATCGATCTCCTGCTGAGAAAAATGCCTCGGGCCACCCGTAAAAAGAGCAAGACCACCAATGAGCTTCCCTTTAACCTTGACGGGCACCACCAGAAGCGAAGCCAGTCCTGCGGCCTTTTTAATGTCATGACCGTCCAGCCTGTCGTCGGCAGTGCAATCATGAGAAAACAAATAGCCTTCCTTCTCGAGGGCAGACACCAGTTTCAGCGGTTGCGTGAGACCCTTTTTGATATAGGTCTGTGATAAACCCTTATGCGCTGCTGCCCTGAATTGCTCCTTCTCTTTATCGTGAAGAAAAAGTAAGGCAGCTTTCACGCTCATGGTTTCAATGGCGGTGTTAATGATCAGGTCAAGCAGTTGATCCCTTTCGAGAGTAGTTCCGAAGGCCCTGCTGACTTTACAGATGGCATTGAAGTAACCGTTCTTGTCTCCGGAGATCATGATCTACCTCCCTGCGGTGCTTACTTTTTGCGTGCGTTTTAGTGAAGGTCGACTTTTGGGACCGGTTTCTTTTTTCGGCCCAGCTTTGGCTGGGCGGGCGGCAACATCTTCCTGTTCGACTCCGTCTCTTTCCTGCAGCCACCGGGCGATTTTGGGGGCCAGTTCTTTTTGGCATTTGGCGCTTACATAAATTCCAATGTGGCCGGTATCAAGGCACATGTCTTCCGTGTCTTTGCTGCCGACTCTGCTCGTCAGAAGCTCACACATCTCGGGAGGAACCAAATGGTCGAACCGGCCATAGATGTTCAGAACGGGCATGGTAATGTTCCGGAGATCGACCCTTTTGCCTCCCAATTCCATCTTGCTTTGGATGAGTAGATTTTTCTTGTAACAATCATTAATGAACTGCCGCATGACTTCTCCCGGAACGTCAGGGCTGTCAAAGATCCATTTCTCCATACGGATGAAGTTTTCCACAAACACCCTGTCGTCCACGTTTTCAAAATAGCCCACATACTTATCGAGCATCAGCCGGGCAGGGTTGAGCAGCAGGAAGCACATGTTCAGCATGTCCCCCGGCATATTGCCACGGGTGTCCGCAATGAGATCGGCGTCGATCACCTTCGCCCAGATGTTAAGAAGGCCTTTATCGGTGTCGAAGTTGCTCGGGCTCACCGTGGTGATCAGGTTCTTGACCTTTTCGGGGTGTAGGGCGGAATACATGATACAAAAGCTACCCCCCATGCAGATTCCCATCAGGTTGATTTTAGGCGCCTCGTGCCTGTGGCGGACAAAATCGACGATGTTATCCAGATACCCGTTGACGTGGTCGTCGATTCCCTGGTAGCGGTCCTTGCGCGTGGGATACCCCCAGTCGATCATGTACAGGTCGATTCCCTCTTTGAGCACATTCTCGACCACGCTCTTTCCCGGCTGGAGATCGAGCACGGTCTCTCGATTGATCAGGGCGTAAACCACCAGCAAGGGTGTTTTCACTCGAGTTTCGGCCAAGGGAAAGTAGTGTTTGAGCTTGACACGATCCTCTTCGTACACGATTTCGTGCGGGGTGGAGGCAATCTTCGTATCAAGCGGCCCCAACAGGACCTCCTTTGACTTGAGGATGTGTTTCTGCGATTTTTCCACATCCTCGGCCATCTTAGCCAGAATAAGGTCTACCGAAATTCTAGGCTGATTCATGCGAGACCTCCCTTGCGCTCAATGACTCTAACTTCTTAAATTTTTTGGCCAGTTCCTTTACCGTTTTCTTCAGTTCATAGAACTCCTTGTAAAGCTCATCGATATCCCTGTTCGTCGCAACCGGGAGAAACTGCAGCATATCTGCAAGCACCTTCTCCCGGGCCGCCTTGTACTCTTCCGTGACATTGACTGTCCTTCCCAGGACCCGGATGTATTCCGGCGACTTGAAGAGAGTCATGTAGTACCCTTCAAGTACTTTTATCCACATGTTGTAGTAATCCTTAAAATTTTCGGATAGCTTCCCCTCTTTGGCCTGCTCCTCGATCTTTTCCTCAATCATCCGCAATGATTTTTCCACCGGGATACCGAGCAGATGGAGAAATTCGGCCATGGCTGCCTGAAACTGGTTGAACTTGTCTATTGCCTCATTTGCTCTTTCCTGATTAAAGCGGGTCAAGCCTAACGGGGGCGCCTTCAAGAAGGGCTGAATCTCTTTTTCATAGAATTCCGCCCAGCCCTTGAACGTATCGGCTTCAAGCCCTTCAAAGCTGTAAGCCTTAGCGTCTACTCCAAGCTTGCCAATGCTTTTCAGCCACATCTGATGAAGCTGGAAATAGCCGTCCCACGTGGTGCTGGCCATTCTCGTCGAAGATTCGGGCAGAACGTTAGCCCCCTTAAGAATCAATTCGAGGATTTTAGGAGAGCTCAGAGCCGAAGACGAAGTCTGCCAGGTTTTGAGCAATGCCTGCCACCCTTCCTCCAGCTTGCCATGATAGCTTGCATAGGATGGCGGTGAGCCTTCGGAAACATTGGAAGCGCCAGCAGGCCGGGTTTTGGCTGCCGACAGCCAAAGATCGGCGGCGGATTTTATCCAGGCAGTAAACCAATCGGGGCTTTCACTTTCTTTGTCGTCATGATCCATGTTTCACCTCCCACTTTCCGGTAATTTGACGCAATGCTCTTCTTATCTCAAAATCTCCCATCGGTGATGCTCCTGATGTCTCAGAGTCTTTCAAGAACCATGGCCATTCCATGCCCACTGCCGATACAGAGATTTGCCAGTCCGAACTCCAGGCTGCTGCGCACCATCTGGCGCGCAAGAGACAGCATAATGCGGGCTCCGGTAAAACCAACGGAGTGGCCAATGGATATGCCACTTCCAAGGAGGTTCGTTTTCTCCAGGTCGAACTTCAGCACTCGCAAACAGCCGATGGCCTGCGCCGCTAACGCTTCATTCAGTTCGATGACGCCACGATAAGCATCCCACGAATCTTATTGTTTAATCAGGCGTTTACAGTTCATAGGGCGCTACTCTTTTGCTTAAGGTTGATGTCTGCGTTCGCAGCAGTCCATGTTCGAAAAAACTTGGTGGGCTGCAATCCGTTTAGCCCACGATTTTTTTCATGGTTCGGGGTGGCCCAATGGGACATGAGATACTGTGGTGAACAGCTTGGGTTAAGCGGTCTTCCCCTCGAATTCCCGTCAGATGAGCTCAGTGGATGTGATAGACAAGGATCGTGCCTGAAGGACGGGGCACTCGGATGATGAAAGACCTCATATTAGTAATTATCCAGAATGATATTGTCAACAGAAAGGTAGGCGAGACGATTGAGGATTTGATCGGCACCAATTTAAAGCGGTCCTCTCCTGGAGCCTGAGCTGGTCTGGCAACAAAACCCACCATCACACGCCTGACACCTATCCCTACTTCTCTGCCCAATTATCTGCAACCGTAACCTCCACTTCAACCGGTACTTTACTGAGATACACTTTGCCTGATTGAACCATGGTCTCCTTGAGAATCACAGCAGCTTCCTCCGCCACTTCTTCAGAAACTTCGAGAATGATTTTGTCATACACCGTTCCAATGATCTGAGATCCAGTATTCGCCAAATTTTGGGGGAGTAATCCAAGTGCTTTCTTTACGATGTCAGCGGCTGCAACTTGAACAGGCGTATTGCAGAGCGTGTCCTGAAATACCAGAATTGATCCCGTTGGCGGACATATCACTTGCATGTTCGATTGGGAAATCGTATGATTTTGTTGGCTTTGGGGCTGGTCCAGAATTTTTTGCGGGCAGAATCAGATCTGCAAAATGCGGTTCGGAATCTGTTGACGGCAGCTTACTGCATTATTCTGGGGAAATGTGTTCGGATAGCCTCACATCAAATGTTTCATCAGCAAAATAAGGAAGGAGAAAAGACAATGAAAAAGATATTGATTATAGCGATTGCAGTTCTATTTTCACTTGTTGGTCTTAAGTATGCAAACGCCCAAACATTCGGATACGGTTTCGGAGGTCACCTTACTACTTTTAATCTTGACGTTACTTACTAACAAGAATTGCCCGCAACCTCGACTCTTTCAGAAGGTAGAAAGCTTGTTACAGTAGCATCGGGAATTAAACAGGCATACGACCCTTATCTCCACCTTTGGTTTGACACGAATAAACATCTATATGAGATACTCATTTCTTGGCTTAATCCCACCAATACCGGTCAGAGGATATGGACTGTAATGTGTGATGGAGGGAACCAATCTGCTCCAACCCCTGACTTGCCAGAGACTCTGGATGGAACGGTCTCAACCAAGCCACAACTTTCCATGAAAAAACCTCCAGTTACAGCAAAGATATCGGTTGAAGGCGTTGCGACTTGCTATGTTTGTCCTGATGGTTTCGCTTTCAGCAGCCCAGGGGCGCCCACCGGCTTATGTAATGGGGGTGAGTCGTATGGGAAAGGATACATGACTTATAAAGGTACAGTTGTTAAGACTGTAGCGACCGGAGAAGGGACTTCTATTGCGGTTACGGGTACGTTGGCTGGGGCTGGTTTCAACTATGTCGGAGCGGAATGGGCATCAGCAGCTTGTAATAACTACGAGGGTGCTTTCGATTGCACAGCCCTTTTCACTGGGCCTTTTGGAGCCACGGCGACACCATGTCCATCAGGCGATCCAAAATGTCTGAATCAGTAAGGAGATCCGTGGGAGGTCTGGTTGAGTCCGGCAATTCCCGCTGCGTCTGAGAACTGGCTGCACGCAAGGTATTTGAAAGCTCGCCTTTCGCAAACGTCACTCAAAACTGGAGAGCGGCGTTTCCTGGCAAAAAAATTGTAATCGTTCACCGGAGTGTGTCATCTGGCGACTCCTGCCAATAGCGAGGATTCTTTCGGTGAACCGCTCTGCGTCGCAGGACTGATCGCCAAAGCTGATTTTGCGCTATTAGAAAGCGGTTTGGTCACCTTGTCCACCAAACCGCTTTTTTGTATCAACTATAATCTCATCATGCGTGAGCGATCGGAGCATCAAGTACTCCCATCTTTTCTGCACCTCAGATCAACGTTTCCACCATATAGTCTGGCCCCAATGCTAAATTATCATCAGTTTTGTAAGGTTCTCCGGCAGAGCGTGCGGCAGTTCACGAATTGTTCAATTGGACAGAGCAAGGGGCTAAAAATCGTTTCACTCTGAATTAATGGACAGGACATGGACGGGGGCTTTAAAGGGGTAAACCTCTTTTCGGTTAACCCCTTGATATCCCTGGCAGGCCAGGAGGGATTCGAACCCCCAACCCTCGGATTTGGAGTCCGATGCTCTAACCGTTAGAGCTACTGGCCTGCAGGAGAAAACTTTATAACCGGTTTGGCTTTTCGATGTAAAGCAAAAACAAGACAGTAAGAATGCAGGTCAATGGGCGACGTGGATCATCGCCGGCATGGCCGGGCGACATTGCGCCTTTTGTAAGAGTTAGCCACAGAGCTTCCAGCAAAAAGCCGGTAACTTGTATCATACTGCTGGATGAGAACAAATTGAGGAAATAAGGGATTGAGGAACTTAGGAATTTAAATTCGAAATTCGTTCTCTTTCTGGCAGGAAATTTGTTCGTGGCCTTCGTTGTTTTCGCGTCCGAACTTGGAACGCAAGCGCCTGGGACAGGGAAGGGTGAGGTTGTTTCTACCAGGGATGCGGCGAATTTCTTACCTGTCTCTTTCTATTTACGTTTCTTCGTGATTCTTCGTGTCTCCTTGGTGCTCTTCGTGACCTTTTCGGTTGCGGCTTGTCCGGGTTAGGGATCTGGTCTCTCACTGCTCCTCGCGTAGCAGGAGATGGTCCGCACAGCGCAGTTGGGATTTTTGGTTCCGGCCCAGGGCTGCTCTGCGTCTCTGTTACGAAAAGTTCCTTGGGCCGCCCTGCTACGAAAAGGACTGATGGGTTGCGCTTCGCTCCACCCATCCTACGGGTCTTTTCATGGTTTCAAGGTGTCCCGAAGGGACATGAAAAACTGCTTCGAAAAGGCCTGGTGGGCTGCGCTCCGATTAGCCCACCCTGATATGGATGACGGATGCAACCTTTATTTTATCTGCCCTTTGCTTTTAATTGACAACTCCTTAGGACCGAGGCTGCAAGAGCCGCCGAGAATGGGTCCAACCGTGACTCGTCGGAGGCGGCT